>NZ_JAWOCL010000214.1:0-8110 GCF_046483825.1 Sodalinema sp. | reverse complement strand
GGCTTATGACGAAACACAGGTGATTCCCAAGTATCAGCAAAATAATGAATTGTCAGGACTTGCTTATCTTTATACTTACAAAATAATGCTTGCCTATTGGTTTGGCAAGTATCGCAACGCCCTGGAGTATGTGAGTCAGGCTCAAGGGTGTTTGATGGCGTTGTCGGGGACGTTTTTTGCACCCGTGTTTGAGTTTTATGCGGCGTTGAGTGAGTTAGCTCTTTATTCTGAGTTAACGATGCAGGAACAGGCTCAATGCTGGGAACGGGTTCAACGCTACCGGGAGCAACTGGTGGATTGGAGTCGTTATGCACCGATGAATCATCAACATCGCCTGCTGTTGTTGGATGCGGAAATGGCTCGGGTGTTGGACTATAAAGCTGAAGCACTTGACTATTATGATCGGGCGATCGCCCAGGCGAAAACGTCTCAATATCTTCATGAAGAAGCCTTAGCAAATGAACGAGCCGCCCAGTTTTATTGGGAGTGGGGTAAAACTAAACTAGCGGAGGCGTACTTGCAAGAAGCCTATTATGGCTATGCTCGCTGGGGTGCGAAAGCCAAGGTTCTGGATCTAGAACGGCGTTTTTCGGAATCCCTGGATCAAATTCTGCACCCCTCAACCTCGGATTCGGGGAAGCTGTCATCACGCACCACCAAGACATCTCATCATACGTCGGGAGGTTCGTCGAGCAGTATTTCTGAGGCGATGGATTTAGAGGCGATTCTTAAAGTCTCTCAAACGATTTCTGAAGAGATTGAACTGAATAAGCTAATTCATACCCTCTTAACGATTGTGGTGACTCATGCGGGAGCGGATAATTGCCTATTTTTATTGCAAGAACAACAAGACTTAAAACTGTTTACCTTGGCAAATTCGGGCGACTCGTCGCCGCTATTCTTGTCCCAAGATTCAAATAACTGTGACGAACTGCCAATGTCTTTGATTAATCGAGTCAAACGGACGTTGCAACCTCGAATCATCGCTGATGTAACCCTAGAAGTCGGCCTACTGAAAGATGAATATTTTCAAAAATATCAGCCCAAAAGTATTTTGGTGACGCCGATTATTCATCAAGGAAAGTTACGAGGAATTTTATACCTCGAAAACAATCTAACGTTTGGGGCGTTTACGGGCGATCGCATCAAACTCCTTAATCTCATTTGTTCCCAAGCGGCGATTTCTTTGGAAAATGCTCGGCTTTATGAATCGGCTCAGAAGGCTTTTACAGATTTACAGGAAGCTCAGTTGCATATTGTTCAAAGTGAAAAAATGTCCACCTTAGGAAATTTAGTGGCGGGGGTGGCTCACGAAATCAATAATCCTGTGGGGTTCTTGAAGGGGAATATTGATCCCTGCTTGGACTATATCCAGGATTTGTTGGGATTGATTGATTTGTATCAAGAGAAATATCCTGACGCAGATGAGGAGATTCTGGAGGAAATGGAGGCGATAGAATTAGACTATATTCGGGAGGATTTCCCGAAATCTTTGAGTTCAATGCGAGAAGGAGTTAACCGCATTCAGAATATTAGTCATAGTTTGCGGAGTTTTTCTCGTGGTGATACTCGCTTCCCGGTTACGTATGATGTTCATGAAGGACTCGATAGCACGCTCTTGATTCTGAAACATCGACTGAAAGCGAATGATTGTCGCCCCGCTATTAATGTTATTAAAGACTATGGAGAGTTGCCCAACATTCAGGCTTATGCTGGACAACTGAATCAGGTTTTTGCTAATCTAATCGGGAATGCCATTGATGCGGTTGAGGAAAATAGCCGCGATCGCAGTTATCACGAGATTGACAATCGGCTGGTGGTGAAAACTCGCTATTTGGAAGCGGAAAACCAGGTCATGATTAGCATTCAGGATAATGGAACCGGAATGACTGACATGGTTAAAAAGAATATGTTTGATAAGTTGTTTACAACCAAAGAAGTGGGTAAAGGAACGGGATTGGGTTTACCCATCTCACGACAAATCGTCATGGAGAAACATTCAGGAACCTTAGAGTGTCATAGCCAGTTCGGAGAGGGAACTGAGTTTCAGATTACGCTTCCCACTGGAGTTGGAGAATTGGAGGAACCGTAAGACTAGACGACGGCGAGTGGCTACCCAACAATAGATAAAGGGGAGTTTTCCTCAAGGCTATGTGTTGGGAAATCGCCTCGCTAGCTATGTTCATGAACATTGTCGCCGTAACCCGGCGTTTGCCAAACAGTTTGTTGAGGCTTGTAGAGGGTTATACTAGAGGAGAATTTATGGGAGATTACATCCGTTGCGGTAGGGGCATAACCCACCCCTACCCCTCCCAGGAGGGGAAATTTTTCGCCCCTACAATTTTGTATCCCATGCAACAAATTTAAACCGATATCCTGAAGACCCGAAAAATTTTGCTTGACATCACAGATATTAAGGATAAAGTTCATCTCGATTAAACCTGTAGTCCAGGGGCAAATCAAAAGACTGTTTGTCAACCAAATCAAAAAACTTTTGTTGTTTATTCGAAGACTCCTCAACGTCATAAACAATAATGTTAACCCTCTTTCCTTCCCAATCTGAATCCAGGGTTTCATCTAAAACTAGATGACCCTGTCGGTAGTTGCCAGTCAAAATTTTATACATGTTTACCTTCACTTTCGGAACAGTCCAAGACCTTAAACTATGTTAAACTAATGAGAGTAACTTGAGATAGCAGATGAGGCATCTCAAGGCATTGACTCGTTAAGTTTGCTGATAGCCGTTTCCATAGTAATGCAAAAACTCGATCGCCTTCAAGACCTCTTTCAAACCATGGATCGGGCATTAATTGCCTATTCCGGCGGGATTGATTCGACCCTTGTGGCTAAAGTCGCCTATGACGTACTCGGCGATCGCGCCCTGGCCATAACCGCCGTCTCCCCCTCCCTCCTCCCCGAAGACCTCGAAGATGCGAGGATTCAGGCAGCGACCATCGGTATCGCTCATGAGGAGGTGTACACCCAGGAGATGGAAAACCCCAACTACACCAGCAACCCCGTCAATCGCTGCTACTTCTGCAAAAGTGAACTCCATGATACCCTCAAACCCCTCGCCCTCCAACGGGGCTATCCCTACGTCGTTGATGGTGTCAACGCCGATGACTTGCAGGATTATCGCCCCGGAATCCAAGCCGCCAAAGAACGCGGTGCGCGATCGCCCCTCGCGGAAGTGGGAATTAGCAAAGCCGAAGTGCGTCAACTCTCCCAACATCTCGGACTTCCCTGGTGGGATAAACCCTCTCAACCCTGTCTCTCCTCCCGTTTCCCCTATGGCGAAGAAATCACCATCGAGAAACTACGGCGCGTGGGACGAGCAGAAGTCTATCTGCGAGGACTCGGATGGCAAAACTTGCGGGTTCGCTCTCAAGGGGATACCGCTCGTATCGAACTCCCCCCTGAGGTGATTCAAGACTTTGTCCTCAACAGCGATTTAGCCCAAGTCGTGGCTCATCTACAAGAATTGGGATTTCTCTTTGTCACCCTCGATCTCGAAGGTTATCAAAGTGGCAAACTCAATCGTGTCCTAGAGCGTCAAGCGGTGACCGTTTAGAGGATAGACTGACAACGCGGTAAAGTGTTGAGGACATCTATACTATCGATTGGAGGATTCTAACATGAGTGATGATGCCGTCACCCTAATGAAACAACAGGTGGGGAAAGCCGCCGCCGATCGCGTACAATCGGGAACCATCGTCGGACTCGGAACCGGATCAACCACCGCCTACGCCATCCAATATATCGGCGAACGGCTGCAAAAAGGAGAACTCAAGGATATTAAAGGGATTCCCACCTCCTTCCAAGCCTCCGTGTTAGCCAAAAAATACGGGATTCCCCTCACCAGTCTCGATGAAGTCGATCGCATTGACGTAGCCATCGATGGCGCCGATGAAGTTGATCCTCAAAAACAACTGATTAAAGGCGGTGGCGCGGCCCACACTCGCGAGAAAATCGTCGACTCTCTCGCCGAACAGTTTATCGTGGTGGTGGACTCCTCCAAGTTGGTTGACAAATTGGGGTTAAGCTTCTTGCTTCCCGTGGAAGTCATCCCCATGGCCATGACTCCCGTGATGCGGGCCATCGAAGGCCTCGGCGGTGAACCGACGTTGCGGATGGGGGTTAAGAAAGCTGGCCCCGTTGTCACCGATGAGGGAAATCTGGTGATTGATGTCAAGTTCGCCAATGGGATTGAGAATCCGGCGGAGTTAGAGAAAACGCTCAATAATATCCCTGGGGTTCTGGAAAATGGCTTATTTGTCGATACCGCTGACGTGATTCTCGTCGGTGAGGTGAAAGACGGCCAACCCAGCGTCCGCGAGGCGTAGGGGAAACGCTAACTCGGGGCGAAACCGGTTTCGCCCCGACGAGTTTAGCTTATTTGTTGGGTTGGGGAGTCATGCGGAGATAGGGTTTGAGTTCTTTGACTCCTTTGGGAAATTGTTTCTTCGCGTCTTCCGTGGCGATTTTGGGGGAAACAACGCAATCATCGCCATCAGTCCAGTTGACGGGAGTGGCGACTTGATAGTTGTCCGTCAGTTGTAGGGAATCGATGACACGCAGGATTTCTTGGAAGTTGCGTCCGGTACTGGGGGGATAGGTAATCGTCAGACGCAGTTTTTTGCTGGGATCGATGACAAACACCGTCCGTACTGTGACGTTTGCATCGGCTTTGGGGTGAATCATCCCGTAGAGATCCGAGACTTTGCGGTCTGCGTCGGCCAAAATGGGATAGTTGAGGGCGGTTCCTTGGGTTTCTTCGATGTCACCAATCCAGCCTTTGTGAGAGTCGCTGTCATCGACGCTGAGGGCGATGACTTTGGCGTTGCGTTTCTCAAATTCTCCTTTGAGTTTCGCCACTTCTCCGAGTTCCGTGGTACAAACGGGGGTGTAGTCGGCGGGGTGGGAGAATAAGACTACCCAGCTATCGCCGGCCCACTCGTGGAAGTTGATGGTTCCTGCGGAGGAATCCTGGGTAAAGTCGGGGGCGATGTCTCCGAGTTGTAGGGTCATAAACCAAGCTCCTATGGATTGTCTTATCGACTATGTTAGGCCTTGATTGTACTGGCGATCGCACCCCTTATACTCCGGTTTCCCGGTCGGGTTTACGGAGAATAGCTCCATCGGTCTTAGTTTGGCGGCGACAACTCCCTCACCAAAGCCGTTTAATGGGATAGGAATCAAACAGGCGATCGACACTCATTAGGGATAACTCGGCACGAATCGATTGTGCAATAATCATACGATCAAAGGGATCTCGATGGGGAACCGGTAAGCCATCTAACACCCAAACATCGGCCACATCGATATTTAATAGGTTTAGGTCATTTTCCTCTTGTTGGTTAAGAATCATCTCCTCTAAGGGCAAATCCAGCGTCAATTTACCGCTTTTGAGTTTGATTTGCATCTCCCAAACACTCGCAACACTCAAAAACAACTCATTATCACGGTTCCCTAGCAGAGTCGTCACCCTTTCGGAGAGTTTTTCAGGTAAGCCGACCCACCAAATAAAAACATGAGTATCTAGCAGTAGCCTCATCCTTGTCCACTCCAGTATTCAGGGGGAAGAGGATCGTTGAAATCATCCGATATCCAAACTTTTCCCCGATGCAGGCCGGCGACACGGGGTTTTTGCGATCGCGGTTGCGGTTTCGGATATTTCTGGGCTAGAAACTCGATATAGTCTAAAACTTGTTGCTGTTGCGTCTCGGGTAACTCTCGCAGTTTCTCCAGAATCGTCTCAGACTGGGAATGGGTGGTATCAGCGGTGGAGGAGGTCATCGGATACATCGAATGTCTACGCTGACAGTCTAGCAAATCTCAGTCTGGGTCTGGGGAATGGGCGATCGCCCCCCCAAGTCCCGAGAGATGCGAAAGTTAAGCCTTGCTTAAGAGTGATCTGGGGCTAGAAGGAACCGAACAACTGGCATATAATAGAAAAATTAGATTTTCCTCACCTCACGTTCCTGCCATGTTTCAAATTCTTTATGTCTTAATCAAGGCAATTGAGCCATTTTTAGTGCCAATTTGTTTTATTAGTGCTTGGGCGATCGTATTCATGATTTTAGGAAATATTTTGGCGGCGATCCGCAGTAGCCACCGCCGGGCCAAAATGATGCACCAAATCCCCTGTGCCAATTGTGCCTATTTTACCAACGACCATCGCCTCAAATGCCCGATTCATCCCACGATCGCATCCTCCGAGGCCGCTATTGGTTGTAGCGATTACGAATCGACGCGGCCCGAGTTCCTGGATCAATTCGGTTAAATTGGCTAACATGGAACGATTAGCTAGGACATCAAGTGAGTCTGAAAAGAACAATTGACAAGGCTTTCACACCGACGCAGGATCCAATCTAAACCGTGACTCTCAGGTTTATAATTGTCAATTATAAATCATCAATTGTCAATTATAAATTATTAATGATAAAATGTTGACTTCTGCTATCCTGCGCCACCCTCCCTGGATCTCGATGCAGACACCTCTGCGGGAGGCGATCGCCCTCGTGGAAAAATCTAAGACCGTTAGCGGCCAGGGAGATGGCGCTGTCTTAGTGATGATGGACCAAAGTCCAGAAAGCGAACCCTTGGGCATATTGACCCCTGACGCGATCATTGCACAACTCGCGGCGACCCCCTCCTTAGACCAGCCCCTTGAGCCGAAACACCTCGTTCCCATTGTCGGCTTACAAGAATGCTACCCTCAGGATATCGAACAGGTGCAACAGCTCTTTCGCGAACATGAGGTTCCCTATTTGCTGCTACTCGACGAAGACCAACAGATCTGCGGCTTGCTGAGTCGACAGCGACTGCGATCGCTCCTCCACCCCGAATCCGTCCCCGACTCAGACCTCTGCGATAACCTAACGCCGTTCTTTGAAACCTCCTTAAACCTCCTCACCATTATGGATCGTCAAGGGCGGTTTTATCGCGTCAATCCCGCCTGGGAGAAGGTTCTCGGATATCCCCGCCGCAGCCTACTCGGTCAACCTATCCTGAACTTCGTTCATCCCGACGATCACCCGGCTACCTTCACCGCCATGAACCAACTCAACCGAGGAGAAGCCGTTGAGGGATTTGTCAATCGCTATCGAGACCGACAGGGGAACTATCGCCAGGTCGAGTGGTACGCTCAACCCTATGGTGAGTTCATCTACGCCAACGCCCAAGATATTACCGCTCGCAAACAACTCGAATCGGAGTTGAAAAAACGGCAACTTCACCTACAAGCCGCGCAACGCATTGCTCATCTCGGGAGTTGGGAATTTGACGTGGCCACAGGGGACATTACCTGGTCGGAGGAAGTCTTTCGCATTTTAGGGCAGGATATCACCCTAGGGCCGCCGGACTATGAAAACCTCCTACAAATCTATCACCCCGACGATCGCCCCGAACACCATCGGCTGGTTCAACAGGCTCTCGAACAGGGAAAACCCTACGATTTAGAATGTCGGGTTCTCCATGATGATGGCCATCTCTCCTATATTCAGGCCCGGGGAGAGCCTAATCTCGATGAACAGGGCCGGGTGGTTAACATCATGGGGACCATCCTAGATATCAGCGATCGCAAACAGCAAGAACTGCATCTACTCAAAACCACCGCTCAACTCGAAGCCTCCAATCGAGAACTCGAAGCCTTCGCCTACTCCGTCTCCCATGACTTACGCGCCCCCTTGCGGGCCATTGACGGCTTCAGTCAGGCCCTCGTCGAAGACTACGGCGAACACCTCGATGCAGAGGCGCAGGATTACATTGAGCGCATTCGCCGCAATGTCAGCCGCATGAGTCAGCTGATTGATGATCTCTTGCGTCTATCTCGCGTCTCCCGGGTCGCCATTGAACTGCAAAGGGTGAATCTCTCGGAGTTAGCCGGGGCCATCGCCAGCCAATTAAAAGAAGCGTATCCAGACTATCCCGTTAAGCTACAGATTACACCCGAGTTAACCCTCAACGCCGACCCCTCCTTGATGGAGATGATGTTAACCAATCTCCTAGAAAACGCCTGGAAATTCACCCATCATCAGCCTCAGCCCCAGATCGAGGTCGGCCGACGGTCTTCACTCAAGGAAATTTTAAAGACTAGCCCGGAGTTCCT
>NZ_JAWOCL010000192.1:0-11424 GCF_046483825.1 Sodalinema sp. | reverse complement strand
TCACCGCACCATGGCGCCTCCCGCCTATCTCGAATATGGTGACATCAAAGTCGATATCGTGCAGCGGCGTGTCCGCTATCAAGATCAGCCCATTGAATTAACCCCGCAAGAGTTTAGCTTATTGTATGTGTTAGCTCAGGCTGGGGGAACGCCCCTGAGTCGTTCAGAGTTACTACAACGAGCTTGGCCCGATGCGATTGACAATCCCCGCACCATTGACACCCATGTTCTCTCACTGCGGAAAAAAATCGAACGAGATCCCCGCCAACCGAACTTAATTCAAACCGTTCGCAATGTGGGTTATCGCTTCAACCTCACAGGGGCCGAGTCCCTGGTCGAATCTCCCCCCGGCCAAGAGTTTCAAGACGCCTACACCGTAAATCGTCAGAGCCTAAATCGTCTCAATGGTCAACCGGGGTCCTTGTCTGTTCCGGGGACTAGCCAACGGACGGCGGTCGCCCAGCCCTCTACTGTTAGTCATTCCTTGAGAGGGTAATGCCACCTTGCCAACCTGTTCAAATCTCGCCAAAATCTCATAGAATGCTAAAACGGAAAGACGCGATCGCGCAGTGATCGCGTCTTTCGTTTGTTCAGGGTTGGCCCCAACACTAGGGGCGTTGCCCCCTCAGCCGCCCCTAAATCAGCTTGACGGCCCGAAGTCCGAGCAACAAGACCACCGCTAACGCAAACGCCCCACCCACCATGAGCAAATATGCCACAACACCAGACATAGGCTTATCTCCTGTTTTATCAATATCTATTTGACTTTATTAAACCATGACGCAGTCCGTTATCCCTGTGAACTTGCCTCAAAACGCCTACGAGATCGCCCTGGCTTCCGATAGCCTCGATCGCCTCGGGGCCTGGCTCAAATCCCTGAATTTGGGGCGTAAGGTGATGCTGGTCTCCAATCCCACGGTGTTTGGCTATTACGGTAAACGGGCGATCGCCAGCTTAGAAAGCGCCGGTTTCGAGGTTCATCAGCATCTCTTCAACGATGGGGAAGCCTATAAAACCCTCGATTCCGTGGCGCAGCTGTACGATAAAGCCCTAGCAGCAGGGTTAGAACGTAATTCAACCTTTGTTGCCCTTGGCGGCGGTGTGGTGGGCGATATGACGGGCTTTGCTGCCGCCACCTGGCTACGGGGCATTGGCTTTATCCAAATTCCCACAACCCTGTTAGCCATGGTCGATGCCTCTATCGGCGGTAAAACCGGCGTCAACCATCCCCAGGGCAAAAACCTCATCGGCGCCTTCTATCAGCCCCGTTTGGTCCTCATTGACCCCGCTGTGTTAACAACACTGCCCGAACGAGAGTTTCGCGCCGGGATTGCCGAAGTGATTAAATATGGAGTTATTTGGGATGCTGAATTATTCAGTCAACTAGAAGCCGCCAAAGATCTGGCGAATCTCGGCAATCTCTCGGGTCAACTGTTGCACGAAATCCTCATGCGATCGTGTCAAGCTAAAGCCGAGGTCGTTGGTCAAGATGAGAAAGAAGCGGGATTACGGGCCATCCTCAACTACGGCCATACCATCGGTCATGCCGTAGAGAGTCTAACCGGCTATACCGAACTTCTCCACGGCGAAGGGGTCGCCATCGGCATGATCGCCGCCAGTCGTCTAGCCGTCGCCCTCAACCTTTGGTCCGCCGAAGATGACGCCCGCCAAACCCAGATTATTGAGAAAGCCGGCCTTCCCACTCGCATTCCCGAAGGGGTTGAGATTGAGGCCATCATCGCCAAACTGCAAACCGATAAGAAGGTCAAAGACGGACGAGTTCGCTTTGTTCTCCCAACCCGCATCGGCAATGCAACGGTGAGCGATCGCGTTCCCGGCGATCTCATCCGCGACACCCTAACCCAGTTAAAGCCGTCAACCGTTAACTGTTAACCGTTAACTGTCGCAGAACACCGGAAAAGGTAGGTCAGCGCACCACCAACGGTACGCCCCTACCTCTTGCCTCTTGCCTTTTGCCTTTTGCCTCTTGCCTTTTGCCTTTTGCCTTTTGCCTTTTGCCTCTTGCCTCTTGCCTCTTGCCTCTTGCCTCTTGCCTCTTACCTAATTCCGAGGTCCGCGACCATACACCATCGTATAGAAGCGAAGCCGATCGCGGAGTTCATCGGTCAAGTCTTCGGCCTGATAACGCCATTCCCAGTTCCCTTGAGGAGAACTCGGGGCGTTCATGCGGGCCTCTTCCCCTAATCCAAACAGATCCTGTAACGGGAAGATCGCTTGATTAGCATTGCTACTCCAGGCCAGACGAATGAGATCCCAATGGAAGCCTTCACCGCGCGTACAGCCGATATAATCCCAGACGCGCTGATTGTCTTCATCACTGCGGCTGTTGTACCAGCCCATCGTGGTGTTGTTGTCGTGGGTTCCGGTGTAGACCACAAAGTTATTGGAATCATAGTTGAAGGGCAAATAGGGATTATCCCAACCGGAGTCAAAGGCAAAATGGAGGATTTTCATACCCGGAAAGCCAAACTTGTCTCGCAGGGCCTCGACTTCCGGGGTAATAATCCCTAAATCTTCAGCCACAATGGGCAATTCTCCCAACTCTGCCTTGAGTTTCTCAAAAAACTCATAACCGGGGGCTTCAATCCATTCCCCATTCATGGCGGTGGTGTCTTCTCCGGGAACCGCCCAATAGGCTTCAAAGCCTCGGAAATGGTCAATGCGAATCAGATCGAGGCGATCGAGAACCGCATGAAACCGCTGCATCCACCAGCGTAGATCGGTTTTGAGGAGTTTCTCCCAGTTATAGATGGGATTGCCCCAGAGTTGCCCGGTTTCGCTGAAATAATCCGGCGGAACCCCAGCCATTAACGAGGGTTTGCCGGTGTCTTCATCGAGACAGAAGATTTCCCGATGCGACCACACATCGGCACTGTCATGGGCGACATAGAAGGGGATATCGCCAAACATCTGGACTTGGCGATCGTTCGCGTACTGCTTTAAAGCCGACCATTGCTGAAAAAACTCATATTGGAGATATTTACGGAAGTCGATTTCCTCGGCCAGTTCGTCCCGCCATTTATCCAACGCAGCCGGATCTCGCTTAGCGACGGGTTCATCCCATTCATGCCAACTGGCGTTATTGAACACCTCCGTTTTCAGGGAGATAAACAGGGCATAATCATCCAGCCAATGGGCCTTATCCTTACAGAAGGCCACAAAGTCCTGCTGTTGTTCCGAGGAGGCGCGACTGCGTAAGTTTTTGTAGGATTTACGCAGCAGGGTGGTTTTAACGCGATCGACCACATCAAAATCGACGCGATCGCCCCGCGACTCAGGGGCCTCCTCTAAATCAGCATCCGTCAGCAGGCCATCATCCCGCAGCATCTCTAAACTAATCAGGAGGGGATTACCAGCCATCGCTGAATAGGACATATAGGGAGAATTCCCATATCCCGTCGGCCCGAGAGGGAGAATCTGCCATAGCTGTTGGCCACTCCCCTGCAAGAAGTCCACGAAACGATAGGCTTCCGGGCCGAGATCGCCAATCCCGAAACGACCGGGTAGCGAGGTCGGGTGTAATAAAATTCCACTAGCTCTCGGAAATGGCATAATCTTTAACTGTCTTGGCGTTCAACTAAAAGTTCACTTGACTCTAACACGACGTTTCCGAGGAAACTGTCTTCATTTAGGCTTAATTTAATGCCGGAATATCGTAATCCCGCTCCAACGGTCGATTTATTGATTGAACTGATCGATCGCCCCCAACGTCCCCTCATCTTAGTCGAACGACTCAACCCTCCGCATGGCTGGGCGCTTCCTGGGGGGTTTGTCGATTATGGGGAATCCGTCGAAACCGCCGCCCGGCGCGAGGCCGAGGAGGAAACGGGGTTAACGGTACAGCTGATCGAACAGTTCCATGTTTACTCCCAACCCGATCGCGACCCCCGCAAACATACCCTCAGTGTGGTCTTCCTAGCCACGGCCACGGGAACCCCCCAGGCGGGAGATGACGCGAAACACTGTCAGATTTTCAGTCCCTGGGAGATTCCCGAAAATCTCTGTTTCGATCACGATCGCATCCTAAACGACTATCTCAACTATCGCTTTTACCGCCGCCGTCCCGGTTTGGACTCCCCTTTGGACCCCCGTTTGGACCCCCGTCTGGACTAGGCCAGGGTCACTTGAGGCGACAGATAGACATCTTGGATGGCGTGTAGGAGTTGGACGCCTTCGGCTAAGGGCCGTTGAAAGGCTTTGCGCCCGGAAATTAAGCCTGCACCGCCGGCGCGTTTGTTGATGACCGCTGTACGAACGGCTTGGGCGAAATCGTTATCGCCTGATGCGCCGCCGGAGTTAATCAGGGGAATGCGCCCCGCGTAGCAATTGAGAACTTGATAGCGAGTTAGGTCGATGGGATGGTCGCTGCTGAGTTCGCTGTACACTCGCTCATCGGTGCGTCCATATTTCTCGCCGGTGGCCTTGGCGACGGCGGGGAAACCACCGTTCAACTGGGGCTGTTTCTGTTTAATAATGTCCGCTTCTAGGGTCACGCCGAGATGGTTGGCTTGACCGGTTACGTCGGCGGCGGTGTGATAGTCTTGGTCTTGCTTAAAGACCCCATGACGCAGGTAACACCAGAGAATCGTGGCCATCCCCAATTCATGGGCGCGGGCGAAGGCCTGACCGATTTCACGAATTTGTCGGGCCGATTCAGGAGAACCGAAGTAAATGGTGGCCCCGACGGCTGTTGCGCCTAGGTTCCAGGCTTGTTCGACTTGGGCGAAGGGGATTTGGTCGTAACGGTTGGGATAGGTGAGTAACTCGTTGTGGTTGAGTTTGACGATGAAGGGAATCCGATGGGCGTAACGACGGGAGACAATCCCCAGACCGCCTACGGTGGTGGCGATCGCATTACAGCCCCCTTCTAGGGCCAGTTTAACCAGGTTTTCGGGGTCAAAGTAGGCGGGATTCGGGGCGAATGAGGCCGCTGCGGTATGTTCGATCCCTTGGTCAACGGGCAAAATGGAGAGATAGCCGGTGTTGGCTAAGCGCCCGTGACTAAATAACTGTTGTAGGCTGCGCAGAACCTGGGGGTTGCGATCGCTGGTGGCAAAGATATCATCGACCACGCCCGGAGAGGGTGTCTGTAGATGATCTCGTGATAGACGACAACGGTGGGTTAGGAGATCTTCGGCTTCGTCACCAAGATACTGTTCTAGGGCGTTGGTTGTTCTTACGGCGGTTGTCATTAACAATTCTCTTTAAGCTCGACATCATAGGTTGGACATCTGGCTTAGAACGGCCTTAAAGCGATCTATTTGGCCGCCTCAACCAGCATCCACCACTAGCCTAACGAGACCACCTGGGGCGGTATCTCCATCTATGGGGAGACCTTTTCGTCAGTTGCAGCCATCAGTTGCCGTTAGCGATGGCTGCAACTGGCGGCTCTCTATCTCTCGATCGGGGGAGCTTGACAAATCCAAACGCAATCACGGGGAACGCTAGTGGTATCTTTGAGCAACACGTGATAGTTGAGTTCTCCGAGAAACTTTTCCATAATCTCATTGGTCATCACCGAAAACGCCGAACCATGACGTTTTCCCCTGAGGTTAATATCGAGTTCCTTGAGGAATTTCTGCCAGCCTAAGTCGCTCACGACATTGGTATGGTGAAAGACACAGAGGCGATCGCCTTTGAGCAAGCGCGGAATTTGTCGCAAATAGTTAAAAATATCTCTCGGTTCGACATGAACCATCGTGTCATAACAAAAACAGACATCGATGGCCTGTTCCGGGAGTGAATCCAGGCTCACGCCATCGAGTTTATAATACTCAACTCGCTCATGACCTAACCGTGCTTGGGTGGCATCGAGCATCTTTTGTGAGATATCAGCGCAGATTAAACGCTGGGCATAGTTGAGCAGTAAGGCGCTGGTTTTACCGCCACCCACTCCAATTTCTAAGACGACGTGATCCGGGCGAATATAGGGCGCGATAAACTGAGTTTCAATTAACTGTTCATACTCCGCCAAGGAACGAGCCGCCCCCGCCCCTTGACCGGCCCACTCATCGCCGATATACTCCAGTTCAGGATGGAGGGTTTGCCAAGCCTGAGCGTAGGAGTCCCAAGCCCCTTCGTAGTCAATTCCCTCATTAGGATGGTCCATTGAGCATTATCCCTAAAGATTGAGCAATCTGCCCCGAAATCAAATTCCGAGTCTAACACCCCCTATAATAATGCCGAATGGGAACTCTCGGGATGCGATCGCCGCAGGTTCCTATCGCCATGTTCCCTCAACTCTTCCTTAACCCGCCTCATGACTGTTGCATCTAATCCCGCTCTCATTACCGCGATTCAGCAGCAAATTCAGCAGCAGGGGCGAATGTCGTTTGCTGAGTACATGGAGGCGGCGCTCTACCATCCCGCTGAGGGTTATTATTCTCGTGGGGCGAAGTTGGGGGCGATGGGGGATTTTGTTACCTCGTCTCATTTAAGTTCTGATTTTGGGGAACTGTTGGCGCAGCAATTCGTGCAAATTTGGGAAATTTTGGGATCTCCTCTTGAGTTTGATTTGGTTGAAATGGGGGCGGGTCAAGGAATTTTAGCGGTTGACATTCTGCGTTTTATTAAACAAAAATATCCCGTTTTTTTTGAAGCTATTACCTATACAATTATTGAAACTTCGGCGGCATTGCGTCAGCAGCAACAACAAATTCAAGGAGCCAAAATACGCTGGTTAACTTGGGATGAATTGCCCGATGAGTCTCTGTGTGGCTGCTGTTTTTCTAATGAATTAGTCGATGCTTTTCCGGTGCATCGTCTGCAATGGCAGGATGGACAATGGCAGGAATGTTATGTTACCTGGGATGAGGGAAACGGGGAGGAGACGGCTGGCTTTAAGGAAGAACTCGGACCCCTATCAACACCCGCGTTGGCGGCGTATTTTGAGCAGGTGGGCGTGGCGGACCAAGAGTGGCCCGACGGCTATACCACGGAAGTCAATTTAGCGGCCTTGTCTTGGCTAGAAATGCTGGCCCGGAAACTGAAGCGAGGCTATGTAATCACCATTGATTACGGCTATGAAGCCCATCGCTATTATCAGCCGCAGCGATCGCGCGGTACGCTCCAATGTTATCGCCAACATCGCTATCATGATGACCCCTATTGTTTTGTCGGGGAACAGGATATCACCGCCCATGTGGATTTTACCGCCTTGCAACGTCAGGGCGATCGCCTCGGCTTAGACCCGGAAGGATTCACCCCCCAGGCCTTGTTTCTGATGGCGTTAGGATTGGGCGATCGCCTCGCGGCCTTAGGCCAGGGATCTCAACCGGCCAGCGGTGCGGATATCCTACGGGTGATGCAACGTCGCGAGGTTTTACATGGCCTACTCGATCCTCAAGGCCTCGGTGGATTTGGTGTGTTGGTGCAGTCGAAAGGATTGGCCAGCGATCGCCCCCCCTTAAAAGGACTCACCACCCCCACAATGTCCTAGAATCGAAAAGGTCTATGCGTCAAACTACCTCAAACTACCTCAAACAGCCCATGATCGACCCCATGAATCCCTCCCTACGTCAACTTCCCCGTCATGAACAGGCCGAGTTGATTCCAGCCAACAATGAAACCTCTCTCTTAGAATGGCTACAAGCCACCGGACGACTGATTCCTCGGGATGAAGAGGAACGTTCCGCCCGCAAAGAAGAACTCGAAGAATTGGGACTCATCGCCGAAGACGATGATGGCTATACAGACAACGATAGTGATACCAGCGATGACGCTGAGGTGTAACCCGTCAACGTCTTGGAACATCGTCATTTGGCTTCAGTGTGATGAGGAATAGTTGTGGATACCAAAGTATCGAGATCCGATCGATCAAGATTAGACAGAGACCCCCTCAGTGGAACTCAACTGTCTTGGGGGTTAACCTTACTGCTGGCCCTGGCGGCGATCGCCATTGATACCTCTCAGGGTCATTGGGCCGCCCTGGGGGACTCCCTCACGCTCCCCTGGCTGCTGACGGCGTTGGCCTCGGCTCAACTGGGCCGTTGGGGAGTCCCTCAGTTACGACAACTCAAGCTCAAACAGAGTATCCGCCAAGAAGGACCCCAGGCTCATCTGAAAAAGGCAGGAACGCCCACGATGGGAGGCATCCTTTTTGTGCCTCTAGCCTTGGCGATCGCCCTGATTTGGGGTCATTTGAACCCCAACCTCAGTGGAGGGGCGCTCACGGCGCTCTGGGCGGTGTCTGGGCTAACGTTTGCCTATGGGTTCATTGGCTGGCTCGATGATTGGCAGGTGATTCGCCGTCGCTCCAATGACGGCATTTCCCCCCGCAGCAAGCTATCGTTACAAATTGGCATCGCCTTTCTCTTTTGCGCCTGGGCCAAACTCAACCCCGATTTTGCCACTCAAACAACCATTGAGTTCCCCGGCGGCTGGCTTCTCCCCCTAGGAACCTTCTTTTGGATTGTGGCGGGCTTCGTGCTGACAGCCGAAAGCAATGCTACGAACCTCACCGATGGCCTCGATGGCTTAATGGCCGGAACCGGGGCGATCGCCTTCCTGGCTCTGGCGGCAATGGTCACCCCCACCTACCCCAGTTTAGGGCTATTCTCAGCCTGCTTTAGTGGCGCCTGTATCGGCTTTTTGGCCCATAATCGCAATCCCGCCCGCGTCTTCATGGGAGATACCGGCTCCCTGGCGTTAGGCGGTGCGTTGGCAAGTGTGGGGATTCTCGCCAATGTGCTATTTGGCTTATTTATTCTCAGTGGGCTATTCTTTGCTGAAACCCTCTCGGTCATTCTCCAGGTGAGCTATTACAAAGCCACCAAGAATCCGGAAGGAGTCGGGAAACGTCTGTTTAAGATGACACCCCTGCATCATCATTTTGAGTTATCAGGATGGTCAGAGTTACAAGTCGTCTCCCGCTTTTATGGGGTGAGTTTAGGGTTAGCACTCTTGGCATTACTCATTAGTGCTTCATGATATCTTGATAGCCCACGTGGGTTATGCCGAAAGAGCGCGACCACAAAGGTAAAGCTACATCTCTACCCGATTGCCTCTTGCCTCTTGCCTCTTGCCTCTTGCCTCTTGCCTCTTGCCTTCTTCTCCCCTGTTCCCTTTCGTGCCAACCCCCCATCCCCTCACTCATTTAGATTTAACCTTACTGGCGTTGCAAGCGTTACTCAACCTATCGGATGAGGGAGTTTGGGCGGCGGCGGTGGAATGGGGACTGGAGAAGGATTTAGGCGATCGCCTCAGCCTCGAACAGCTACGCCAGGGGAAATGTCCAGTCTCGGCCTCCGTCTCTCAACAACAACCGGCCATGCAAGCCTTGCGTCAACTGATTTGTGCTTTGGCTCGGGAGCATCAGGAGACGATTCGTCGTGCGGTGGCGCTGTTGGAGCAATATACTCAGTTAGAACGTCCTCCCCGAGAAGCGGTCTTTCTGGGAGAGTATTTACAACGGTTTACTCAGGGCTATCTGCTGCGATCGCTCGGAACCCTGAAATTGGCGTTGGTGGAATCCCTGGCACTTAAGTTATTAGTGGATTTGTTGTTCTACAGTAGTGCTGACGGCGATCGCCATTTGGCGTGGGGACTCAATTTGAAGCCATCGTCGGAGTCAGCCTCATCCAACGGGACGGGGCGCTCATCTCAATCATTCGATACTTGGAGGTAAGCTATGACAAGGGGTCACGGGTCCAGAACCATTTGGTCAACCACGCTAGAACGCTCCTATACACCGCCCACCTGTCGATTAACCATCGTCGGGCGGCGATCGCTCTTCTCCTCTCCCAGCCGGCCCCGTTTGTCACATCTGCGTTTTGAGTTGCTGTTGGATGACCCTCGTTTACGGGATGAGGACCAGAAAGTGGTGCGCGGGGATCAGGCCCAACTGTTTCATCTGAGTGAGTCGGTACGCAGCTATGTGCGGGATTTTTTAAGTCAATCGTCGCACCAGCTTGCGGCGTTATCGGAGCCTTCCCAGTCCCTGTATGGGGGATCAGCTCGGGGTGCGATGGCGACGCCGGTGGGAACCACAATCGCGAAGTCTCGAAGAACCACAATCGCTGCTCGGCCTCAAACTCGTGCCGCCACCTATATAGAATCTCAGGGATTGGCGGCTCATACCCTAGTATTGGGAACTCTGGCGACGGCTGACAGTGGCCCCGTCATTGAGTTGGGAACGCTGCAACTGTTTGATGTCCTCTCGGCGTTAGAGGGGTTTTTGGCGGATTGGCAGACTTGGCAAACCCCAACCCCAGGGGGCGATCGCCTTCCGGTTTGGCTCAGTCCCCTGGTGGGAGTCGTGGTCACTGGAGGCTTGGTGGCGGCCTTATCTCCCCTGGCCCAGAACCGCTCGGCTGAGGACGCCTCCACGGCTCCAGAGGACTCCTCGATGGCGTTGTCGTCCTCCGGGATAGCGGTCTTGAGTCAGAGTAGTCAAGGCCTCGTCAGCTCTGACAATCTGGCACCGCCGGAGGTCGTGTCGCCGCCACCTCCCCCAGCGGCGATCGCCTCTTTTCCGCCTCTGAGTTCTGCGATCGAAGCCCCGCCAACCCGTGTCACTCCCCTGGAACGACAACCGGACAATCCAAGGCCAATCTCTCCGCCTCCCCGATCACCCAGCGAGTCGGCCTCCGCTAACCCCTTCACTCCCAACTCATCCACGGCCACCCCTTCGACTCCCCCAGATCTATTATTTGAACAGCCCTTATCGGGACCTGAGGCGGCTCCTTCCTTAGATCCCTCTCAATTCCCTCAACCGGAACCCTTCACGCCCTTAACGCGCCCGGTTCCTGTGGGAGAGGATCAAGAAACGGTCTTTGATTTTGTACCTCAAGTGACGGAGTTACGCCGCTATTTTCAACAACGCTGGCTGCCCCCGGAGGGACTCACTCAAAGCCTGGAATATACCTTAGTTCTGGATGAATCGGGAACTCTGGCACAGGTGTTTCCTTTGGGACGCTCGGCGGTCCAGTTTCAGGAACAAAGTCAGATTCCTGATCTCGGAGAACCCCTCACCTCCCCTCACGAGCAACCTCTCCGTTTACGTCTGGTTCTTGGTGAACAGGGCCAGGTGAATGTGTTTGTGCATTAGAAGGGAACAGGGAACACCGGAACTGGGAACACCGGAACTGGGAACACCGGAACTGGGAACACCGGAACTGGGAACACCGGAACTGGGAACAGGGAACAGGGAACAGGGAACTGGGAACACCGGAACAGGGAACACCGGAACTGGGGAACTACACAAGACACAGAGGGAGAACGTTCTCCCTCTTGCCTCTTGCCTCTTGCCATCCCCTCTTGGGAGGGGTTAGGGGTGGGTTATGCCTCTTGCCGACCGGCTCTACATGATCGCGCTTTCGGACGACGAGTTCCGAACCCTGCACCGCGCCCGCGCGGTCCTCGCCCAGCTCACCTACAACCTGCGCTCCACCACCTTCTTCCAGG
>NZ_JAWOCL010000146.1:0-12006 GCF_046483825.1 Sodalinema sp. | reverse complement strand
ATCTCGGACGTTGAAAAGCAGCATTTAGACCGATATTGCCAACTCACGGAGCGCAATCAAACCGACGTTTTGCGTCAATACATTAGAAGTCTAGGCATTGATGGGGCATTGAACCCCATCAACGCCCCCGCTATTCCTCCCGACACTGACCCTTCGGGTACAGTGCGGGGCTCCTAGCGGTTAAGCTGAACCGGATTCAACGAAGAAAACTTCACTCATATTGTCATGGCAATGGCCCGGGGCGACTTGTCCTGGGGCAAATCGGGCTTGGGAAAAGTTGGTTAAATGGGGTAAGTCCCCTTTGCGCAACATCACTTGTTTGCGAATGTTGGGATTATGGGACACGCCTTCTGGGGGGATGCTGTTGAGAGAACAGTGTTTCATGAGGAGGGTGAGTCGGTTAGAAGCCGGGTTTCTGCGAGAAACTCGGCTTCAGATATGGGCCTGGGGCTAGTTTTCTAAGGCGGCCAGGAGAACATCGGACATTTCCTTGCAGCCGACGAGTTTCATGCCTTCAGACATGATATCTCCGGTGCGATAGTTCTGATCTAACACGCTCATGACGGCCTGTTCGAGGCGATCGCTCGCTTCGGGTTGATTGAGATCGTAGCGCAACATCATGGCGGCACTCAACACTTGAGCCAAGGGATTGGCTTTGTCTTGGCCGGCAATATCGGGGGCCGAACCATGGACGGGTTCATAGACACCAGGGCCATCTGCCCCGAGGCTGGCGGAGGGTAACATCCCAATACTTCCCGTTAACATGGCGGCCGCGTCGGAGAGGATGTCGCCAAAGAGGTTGCCGGTAACGATGGTGTCAAACTGTTTGGGGGCGCGTACTAACTGCATGGCGGCGTTGTCGACGTAGAGGTGGGAGAGTTCCACGTCGGGATAGTCGGCGGCTAGGGCCGTGATGCGATCGCGCCAGAGTTGCGAGACTTCCAAAACATTGGCTTTATCGACGGAACAGAGTTTTCCGCCCCGTTTTTGGGCGGTTTCAAAGGCGACTTTACCGATGCGATCGATTTCTGAAGCGGTATAGGCCATGGTGTTCACCCCTCGCTGTTCGCCGCTTTCGGTTTCAAACACCCCTTTGGGTTGGCCGAAATAGACACCACCCGTCAGTTCACGAACGACCATAATATCGACTCCTTCGACCACCTCTCGTTTGAGGCTGGAGGCATCGATGAGTTGCGGTAGGATGGTGGCCGGACGCAGGTTGGCAAACAAGCCTAACCCCGCCCGTAGCCCCAGGAGTCCGGTTTCGGGGCGTTGGTGGCGGGGGAGGTTGTCCCATTTGTACCCACCGATGGCTGCCAGCATGACGGAATCGCTGTTGCGGCAGAGTTCGAGGGTTTCGTCGGGAAGAGGCGTTCCGGTGGCATCGATGGCAGAACCGCCAATGAGGGCTTCTTGAAAGCTAAAGTCTAAGTCGAATTGTTTGCCGATGACGGTTAAGGCCTCGACGGCAACGGTGATGATTTCGGGACCAATGCCGTCGCCGGGTAACAGAGTGATGCGATACTGCTGAGCCATAGGGAGTTGGGTTGAGTGCTTTGATAAGGTAGATCATCTTGGAGTCAATATCTTATCAAAGCCCTTGGCGGCTGCGATCGCTAGGGGTTCGTTTTCGGCAGGGGCCAACCGTTGGGCTGTGGACGCGGTGCTGATCCGTTGGCTTGTTCGAGTTGGGGATGTAGCAGCAGATTCCAAAAAATTTCATTGACAAAATAGCCAGTTTGTGGTTTTTTATCGTTTTGCGGCTGTGCAAAGATGGGTAAGACTTTTTTCTGATACATGGTGTGACCTTCAATAGAGGTTGATAGAGGTGGACGGTAGGAGAATAAGATCTAGATGGGAATTTCAGGGAGTTTGCTCCCAATTACGGAAATGACACACAATTGTTAATGTTTAGGGGGTTTGAGACTCGGGACAGTGAAATCGGGTTTTGCTGTTAAACGGGAAAGATTTGCCAGGTTTCTAAGGTGGACGGAGTGAGTGGATGGTTCGTTTGCGTCTCGAACAGATGTGTCTCGAACGGAGTTGGGTTGGAGGGAATCGTGAGTTGAGACGGCTGGCTAATGATGTTCGTAAAGACTTGTGCGAGGGTTTCCATGGTAGTTGCAGTTAAGATGATAAGGGGCGTTCAAATCAAGCTTGTGATGGCTCTTTCAATGACTTCAGTAAAGGGCATTTTGACAGTTGGCGGGGGCTTAATCTCGACGCTATCTCAACTGTCACCCGTTGCGATCGCCTTCAACTGCCAAAACGGGTCAAGTTTTATAGGACAATCCTAGAACTGGCTCTCTAGCCGGGAACAATGCGCCCCCAATTATGACCGGGGAAGCCTCCCATAACGCAAGGGGGGAGCCGGTTAAGACTCCCCCCTCGGGGTTCAAAATATTAACGGTGTATCCTGAAGTTCTATCCTGAAGTGGTTGACTGAGGAAAAATCGGGATAGCTTTACGTGTTGGGGGGTTCAGCGTCGGGGAAGGTTCGCTTAAACTCCTCGATGAGATCGTCCATTTCTTCGAGAGCCTGGTTGACGTCAATGCGAAGCGTTCCCAAGTCAGGGCGTTCGAGGAGATCTAAGAGAACCCCACGCTTGCTTTCAATTTGCTCAATCTGGGAGCGGATTGTGGTTGTATCCATTCTGAAGCGTACCTTTGGCGATGAGTTTGCGTTGATATTGTAGCAAGGACAACGGAATCTCGACGGCTCCGTCTGTCAGGGCTTGTTGGGAATTGGCGCAGGAGTTGAAACGAAGGACGGTTTTCAGGGACAATCTCAAGGCACTCTCGTCGAGATCGGTTTTCATCATTATGCCTGTTTTACCTGCTTTTTTGCGTCAAACCTCCCTGGCGGCGATCGCCCTGGTGGTGGGGTTGAGTTTAACGATTGTCGGCTTTGGGGCCTATTTTTCAGGGAATGCAACGCTGAACTTAGCGGGGTTTTTCTACGGAATCCCGGTTTTGTTGATTGGCTTGGCCCTGAAGTCGGCGGAGTTGAAGCCGGCCCCGTTCACGCAACCCACGTCGCCGGAGGTGTTAGCACTGCGAGAGGCCCAAGCGACGGATACTCAAAACCAAGTTCGCATTGATGTGAACCGCTATCGTTACGCTGAACGAGCGCATCTGTTGGAAGCCTTGGAATTTCTCAAACTGAGTCCCAATGATAAGGCCCGTCCGATTTTGGATGGGATTCGTGAGGAAGCCGTAGAGGGGGCCTATGCGTTGATTTTGGAGTTTGACTCGCCGCTGATGCCTTTAGAGCGTTGGCAGGAGAAACGGGAGGAGATGGAGACGTTTTTCGGCCCTGGGGTGCAGGTGCAAATCCAGGAACCGGAGGAGGGGTTTATTGATGTGGCGATTATTGCTCAGCCGAAGGGCTAAGCGGCCTTATTTTTCGAGCCGGATGGCGTACCATTGCAGAAACTCCCCGGCCCCCATGTCGAGATCGCAGGCGTTTTCGATGAGGTAGCGGGTGCGATCGCCCAAGTTGTCGAGTTTTTGCAAGTCTCGGGGGAGATCCTCGGGGGAACGCTGTTCGAGAATCCCCTGAAGTTTCTCGAACAGTTCCTCGGCGGTGAGGATTTCCTCGGCTTGGTTGGTTTCGAGGACAACGAAGTGATCTTCGGAGTAGAGAGAAGCGTGACCCATAGTAATCTAAGCGAGGGGAACATGATGATATTCTCTCACTCTACCCCTTGGCTGGGGCAACCTTCTCTATGATGTTGGTGGATAATGATGTTGATGGATAGTCTGGATTAGGATTGATGCGAGTTACGGTGCTTGAAGAGGGCGTTCTCTATGTACATCGGGAGGATGTGCCACCTTTTAAGAAGGGAGGCGCGGTGACTCGGAATACGTATTTTTGGGCCTTGAAGTCCATCGCCGATCGCGCTCCTCGGGGTAAGGATTGGGAGTTCGAGCGCTCGGTTTGGATTGCGTTATGTCGGATGTTACTGTCGTTTTCTGAAAGTGGCTATTTGGGGTTTCGGGAGACGGTGTTAGAGTTTCCCCTGGGGACTCGTATTCCCGATGAGTTGCGGGCCTGTTCGACCTTTGAGGGGTGATGGCTCGATGACAGGAGGGATTGAGGTGAGGTTGGGTATAATTGGATTGCCAGATTTTTCCGAGACTGCAATGACGGCTATCACTTATGAAAACTATTCTTAAACTCCTGGCGATCGCGTTCTTGGTGTTCGGGGCGATCGTTGTTTTTACAAACCCTAGCCCAACTCAGATCAGTTGTTCTAATCTGAATCACTGGTCAAGAACCAATCCTCCGGTTAATCAGCCACATATTTTCTGTGGGGAATGGAGTCAGAACCGGCCCAAAGGGTTTCATTCTCGTCCGGGTGGAGTTAACCCCCCGACGGTGGGAACCTTCCGAATTACTCAGTCAGCCAATAGCCAAGGAATTTACGGCGGAACCTGGAATTATTATGGACGTTCTAGCCCCACTAAGTTCTCCACCATGTTTCCAGATCGCTGTACTCAAACTCAGGTTTTAAACTCAATTATCTATGCAGCCACTCATCAACGACGTTGTCCCGCTAATGCACCCAGTTGGGCTTGGTGTGGTCCAAACGCCCCAACCGCCAACGCCAGCAACTATTGTCAGGGAAATGATAATCGTTTATTTACGATAGCTGGGGCTTCTTTCAGCGATGGTAAAATAAACACAGCCTTTCCGTTGAGATAACCTAATTTTTAGTGAGATAACCTAATTTTTAGGGCTACGGTTACGGTTTAGAAACTCCCGACTAGAAACTCCCTACTACGGTGAAAACTGATGTCTGATAATGCGTTTACCTGGCCGGGACAACGACAAGATGATCCTTGTCATTGTCGCCTTGCCGAATTTTTGGTCATGGATGTTCAGCAAAGTCCTGAGTGGACAAAAGATTTGCTCGATAAAACGGCTTTAGTTCAATCGGGTTCTCTTGACAAATGGGAGAGAATTGGTAATGCGTTTTGTCTTTCGCTTTCCTCTGAGGGCGCTGAAATTGAGGATTTAGTGGATGAAAATAGTTCGCCCAAAAGGATTACGTTGGATGAGTTTTATCAAGTGGTTCGGATGTGGTTGCAGTATATCGAACTATCCAATGAATCCTCACCATAAGGGCGGTTCATCAGGAATACCAGTCAATGGTTAGGGTGACAGGCGCTTCACTCCTATAGTTTGGTATTTATTGGTATTTATTGGTATTTATTGGTGTTCAATGTAAGACGTTATCCCACTTTTCGAAAGGCTTGCTATACATCTTACACCTACATCTTACACCGAAGAGGGCGAACGGCCATTCCCTCCCAGGGGGAGATTTTTCGCCCCGACTTATTCAGGAATTATTGGGTCTTCTGGATCTACGGTGGGATTTGTTACAGAATATACAAAATTGTAGGGGAACCCACCCCTAGCCCCTCCCAGGAGGGGAAAATTTTTCGCCCCTACAGTAACGGGTGTAATCTGCCATAAATTTTCCTTATAACCCTAACCCCAGAAGACCCGACTTATTCAGGAATTACGGTATAGATCACTTTCAAAATATCGTTCTTGACACCATAGGTTCTCCGGGTATTGAGGCGGCGCATTTCGATTTTAAGCACTCGCCGCATAATTTCTTGAACGACCTCAGTGGCGCTGGTGAAGGGTTCCCAGACATCATTAAAGTTTTGGCGATCGCCATACTGGGCGCTCCCTTCCGAGAGAATTGAGGAAACTCCCAAGACGGGAACATCCCATTCAGCGATGGGTGCGTCATCCCAATTCTCATCCAAGTTCTCGTTAAAGTTGTCGTCAAACAGGGTGGGTTCTGAGTCGAAGGATTCAGAATTGATGTTTGCTTCAGGAGATGTGAAATAATCAGAAGCCATAGGGCGGTTTAGGATGAATTGTTGATGAATTGTTAGGGATTTAGGGTTGAGTATTTTGGGGGATTTGTCTAGTATTTTTAAATAATCTTAACACCTGTTCCCAGAGAAGGGGAATTAGCGGTCTAAGATGTTGCCTGAAACGGCTAATCGCCATCCACTAAACCAAACTTGTCTTGCAATCCTCGCAGTTGCTGTTGTGCTTCTTCGGCGTTATCGGCCAGTTCTGCAAATTCAAGAAAGCGTTTGAGTTCTTTTTTTAATAAGTTGCGTTCGACTTCCCAGGTATCGCGATCGAGGTCTGGGGGTAAAACGATGGTATCAAATAAGGTAGCATGGTCTTTACTGGGATGGGGGCGCAGGATACGGCCGCGACGTTGGACGAATTGGCGGGGGTTGCTGCTGCTGGCGAGAATGGCGGCGGTGCGGATGGCGGGAATATCAACGCCTTCGTCGAGACAGCGGATGGCGACTAATCCTTGCAGTTCTCCGGCTTCAAATTGTTGGCGGAGTTGTTCCCGTTGACTGATGGAGGTTTCAGCGGTGTAGGTGTTGATGCGGAAACCGAGTTCTCGCCCCAGCAGGCGCACCACAGCATCGATTTGCGGGGTATTGGTTTCGCTGTCGCAGCCGTCGCTACAGTAAAACAGGGTGTGACTGGTGTGCAGGCGCGATCGCATCATCCAGCGTAGAATATCCAGTTTACGGCTGGCGGTTCCAATGAGGCGCGATCGCTTCACCAGTAAAGCCGTGAGTTCGTCAGGATCGCGGTTGTCGTTACCTAAGGCCCAACCGATACGATGGGTGAGTTTAGCATATTGTTCGCTTTCCCAGGAGGTGAGGGGAACGAACAGGGGATAGTATTGATAGCGCACCAAGGCCCCGGCTTTGATGGCATCGCCGAGGCTGAGTGCGGGTTGTAAGACGTCGCCGAAATAGCCGAGAATGGCGTCGGTTCCTTCGTCGTCGAAGTGACGTTCTGGGGTGGCGGATAATCCCAGCCGTAGGCCGACATGACGGGGGAGGGCGGTTTCGAGGCGGGGTGCGCCGAGGTTGTGGACTTCATCGCCAATGATGAGGGTTTTGGCGGGGAGGTATTTGAGTTGCCATTGGAAGCGATCGCGCATCAAGGTGGCGTTGGTGGTGATAATCGTTAGAAAGGGCAACCTCTGCGATCGCACGGCCGTGAGGCGGCGAGTTAATGGCCCCTGCCAATGATGGACGCTTTCAAAGGCCAGAATCGGATCTAAGTCGAAGCGGCGACATTCGCGATCCCATTGCGTCACGAGATGGCGGTAGGGACAGATAATCAGCAGAACCTGTAAACCAATGGCTTGATGCAGTCGGCTGGCGATGGCCAAGGCGGTGATGGTTTTCCCGCTTCCGGTGGCCATCTTTAGGGTTCCCCGGCCACTGGCGGCGAACCAGTTGGCGATCGCCTGTTCCTGATAGGGGCGTAAGGTTAAGTCTGAAGGTAATCGGGGTCGTCCGCTCGGGAGTGCATGGGCTAAGTCCAACACAATCGGCTCAGTTAAGGAGGAGTTGCCGCTATTTTAGCGGAGTTTAGGCCCGAGACTCAGGATCGGCTGGGGGTCACGATTTCGGCATATGGTTGAAATTACCTGGGGAAACTCGTTAGGTTGAAATTAGTGGGTTTGATCGTCAGATTGAGTTCTCGGAGATTGGAGTTCTCAGAAACGATCAATCCCAGGTTGTATCTAGGAGGAAACCATGAAACGCACTTTTATGTCATTGGCGATCGCCACCATCATCACCCCCCTCACCGTAGGAATTGCTCCTTCGCTGACCTCTCCCGTTCGCGCTGCGACACCGACGGAGGAGATAGGGCCGGATTTCTCGGAAGACCCTGACATTTCTCCCGAGAAGGAAGCGCTGATTCAGGAGGTGATTGAGGCCAGCAATGAGGCCGAAGGCATCCTAACCTCTGTCAGACCAGCATTAGAACAGGATCCTCAGGTTCCACAAGAGGCGGTGGATGAGTACCTACGACGATTAGAGGCCGATTATGTGGACTTGGTGACTCCCGTTTACGCGGAACATTACAATATGGAACAATTGCAAGCCATGTTGGCGTTCTATCAGTCGGATGTGGGCCAAGAGATCACTGCACGGTCTGAAGAGTTTAACCAAGACACCTTCGAACGAGTCAGGAGTTGGGGCGAGATGAATATGCGCGAGATTATGGAGGATATGGGATATTAAACCGTTTGCATCCGACGAATGCCATGACTTCTAATTCTGCTAAAACCATTGTCCTGACTGGCGTTAGTCGCGGACTCGGACAAGCGATGTTGGAGGGCTTCATCGCCCAGGGCCATCGCTTGTTCGGCTGTGCGACGGATGAGGGGGCGATCGCCCAACTCCAGAAAACCTACGGAGATCCCCATCAGTTCGCCGTCGTGGACTTAGCCGACGATCATCAAGTCCAACATTGGAGTGGGCAGGTTCTGCAAGAGATTCCCGCTCCCGATATTCTGATTAATAATGCCGGAGTCATCAACGAACCGGCCCCAGTTTGGCAGATTTCTGCCTCTGAGTTCGATCGCGTTATTGATGTCAACCTCAAAGGCGTGGCCAACGTTTTGCGCCATTTTGTCCCAGCGATGATTGACTCACAAGGGGGAATGATTGTCAACTTCAGTTCTACCTGGGGGCGCAGTACTTCCCCGGAAGTGGCGCCCTATTGTGCGACGAAATGGGCCATTGAGGGGTTGACGCGATCGCTGTCTCAAGAACTCCCCAGTCATCTGGCCGCCGTCGCCTTAAATCCCGGTGTTATCAATACGGATATGCTACAGACTTGTTTCGGCAGCAGTGCCAAAAACTATACAACACCCCAAGTTTGGGTTCGTGCAGCAGTTCCCTTCATCCTCAACCTGTCTGGCCAAGATAACGGTAAAGCCGTTACGGTTCCTGCCTAACTCTAGGATCTCATTTTTCCTCAACGTTCAAGGGATTGCGGAGTTCTAAGAGTCGGGGGATGGCGATCGCCAAGATCAATAACACCAACGCACCAATACTAAAGCTGGCGACTCCTGAGACCAACTTCTCTAAAGGAACCAACCGCCCCACGAAAAAGGATAAGCTAACCATCACCGAGGCCCAAACCCCAGCACCGGCTGCATTACAGATAAAAAACTTACCGTAGGGCATATCGGAAATCCCCGCCAGGGGACCGGCAAAAATCCGTAGCAGAGCCACAAAACGCCCCAAAAACACGGCTTTAGCCGCATTTCTACCAAATTGGTCTCGCAGCCGCTCAAGTTGCTCTTGAGAGATGCGTAGCAGTTTTCCCACCCGTAACAGCAAGGGAAAGCCGCCCCAGCGACCAATCCAATAGCCAAAGTTGTCGCCGAGAATTGCCCCTCCCGTCGCACAGAGGAGAACAATCCAATAATCAAGTTCTCCCTCTCCGGCTAAGAAACCTCCCACTAGGGTTAAGGTTTCTCCGGGGAGGGGAATCCCGGCATTTTCTAGGGATATTCCAAAAAAAACCGCCCAGTATCCGTACTGACGGGCGATTTCTTCGACCGTTTCTAACGAGATGAACTCAGACATTCAATGCCTCGATTGATTCAGAATCTTCTTATTTCTTAACACTTTTACGTTAGAAACTGCAATGAACGCCATCGAGTGCAACCTCCAGCAGCTCAAGCGGGGGAGCCTGACCCCACAACGAGGGACTAGCGGCCCCAACTGATGTGAGGATATTAGTTCGCTGCGTTAAGCACTGCCAAAGGAGGGTAAGGAGGCCTGTTGTTGAGACTCCTCAAAGTTGGGTAAATCCAAGTTCCCAGATTGGCGACGGCTGCGTTGGGCGAGACGATAGCTGACACTTTGCAGTTCTGAATGAAGCTGACGATTTTCTCGCTGCAACATCTCAACTCGCTCCTGGACGGGTTTGAGCCGTTCGGCAAACTTCTGTTTATAGATTTCGGGGAGTTCTTGGACAACTTGCTCCAACATTCTAGCGCGGTCGTTGAGTTCCTGCACCGTTTGTCGCTGTTGGACCAGTTCGCGATCGCGTTCAGCAATCTGTTGCTGATAAAATTCAACCTGTTGCTCGACTTCAGCGAGTTGACCATGAAGGAGTTGCAGTTGCTCATTCTGGCCCTGAGTCGTTGCGGCTGGGGTGGTTTCCTGTCCACTGCCCTTGACGAGCCGGAATAGTTCCTGAGACAGTTGCTGCACCAGTTGATCTCGCATCTTCACCTCTTCTTGTAGGTGCGCCACTTCAGCCCGAAGTTCTTGCGGGTTGAGAGATTCTGTCAGGTTTACCAAAATGACCTCCTCGGCAGGCTAACGGTTCGGTTGAGATAACTCAACGGGGTTTGAGTTTGCTTTTCTAATTATGCACGATACTTTAGCATCTGTTCCGGCCAATACCGCCCCTTCGTGAACGTTTTGTTGCAAAGTCTGAGACAATTTGGCTGATTAGGATAATGCTCAGATTGAGTTCGGGAGATCATGGCAGGCCAGTTAATTGTCTTTGAGGGAATCGAAGGAGCGGGCAAAACCACGCAATTACAGCGGGCCGCGACTTGGTTGCGATCGCAGCTCACGGTTCCGGTTCTCACCAGCCGAGAACCAGGGGGAACCCTCCTGGGGCAACAGTTACGGAGTCTATTGCTCGATGTTCGCCAACAGGATGAGCAGGACGAGATTGCCCCTCGCTCCGAGTTACTGCTCTATGCGGCTGATCGCGCCCAGCACGTCGAACAATATCTTAAGCCTAACTTAGCTCAAGGGGCGATTATTCTGTGCGATCGCTATACCGACTCCACCCTTGCCTATCAAGGCTACGGACGACAACTGGACGTAGAGTTAATCCAACAACTCAATGCGATCGCCACAGGAGGCCTAACCGCCAATTTAACCTTCTGGTTAGATCTCGACCCCGAGATTGGCCTACAACGAATCACAGAGCGAGGAGCGCCCAATCGCCTCGAACGAGAAGCCCTCGACTTTCACCAGCGCGTCCGCGCCGGATACATGGCCCTAGCTCAAGACCATCCCCAACGGATTATACGTCTCGATGCGATCGCCGCCGCTGACGACCTTGAACGAGAGATCCGCACCATTCTACAAACCCGGTTATCCGAGAAGTTGTGCGAGAGTTTCTCAAAGAAATTGTCAAACAATTGAGATCAGCCCTTATCATAATTGGGGGAGCCTCCGGCCAAAACCCGAAGCGTTCCGTCAACGATGATACAGAAACGGACTGGAGATTGTGGCAAACGCGATACATCTGGCGCTAGTAGAAAATGGAGCCGCCCGATGGACGAATGCAAAAAATGGTCAGGGGGCGATCGCATTAGACCTAACGAACGCCCATCTCATTGCTGCGGACTTCCGAGACTTCAACCTGGCTCACTGTAACCTACGAGGCGCAACCCTAACCGGGGCCAACTTCCGAGGTGCAAGACTTGACGATGCAGACTTAAGCGGCGCCAACCTCAACGGGGCCAACCTGCACCACGCATCCCTCCGTCACGCCAACCTCAACGGCGCTCAACTGCGTCGCGCCAGCCTCTGTGACGCGAATCTACATGGCGCCCATCTCAACCAAGCGGACTTATCCGAAGCCACTCTACATGACGCCGAATTGATCGAGGCCCATCTCTACCAGGCCAATCTCTCCCATAGCGATCTCTCGGGAGTGCATTTCAACGGCGCCTATCTCGTCGAGGCCAACCTACAACACGCCAATCTAACTCGCACCGACTTGCGTCTAGCTCGATTACAGAATGCCAATTTTAGCGCCAGCAACCTGACTCAAGCCGTCTTGCGCTACGCCCAAATTCAGGGAGCGAGGTTCGACGACGCTCAACTGCGTCACATCGATGATTGGGGTTGCCTTGGGGCGTCTAACTCCCTTAGCCACTAACCTCATCCCCCCATCACGCAACAAGGGGCGTAGCCCATCGGCCACACCCCAAAGGTGATCTGTTCCCTGTTCCCTGTTCCCTGTTCCCTCTCTAACAGAGAGTCTGCACCTCACCCATATGGGAATTGCGATAAGAGACTACTCGCTACGGGCGTAATCATCTTGAAAACGGATAATATCGTCTTCCCCGAGATATTCACCGTTCTGCACCTCAATGAGAA
>NZ_JAWOCL010000087.1:0-14026 GCF_046483825.1 Sodalinema sp. | reverse complement strand
CTCGCAGCAGGCCCCGTTCGGGGGTCAAAATCGTCATTAGGCGATCGCTCTCCGGGGGGGGCATATTTTTTAGGTTAATTGCGGTGACGCGGTACAGGGGGGAGGGGGGAGGGAACAGGGAACAGGGAACAGGGAACAGGGAACAGGGGGGAGGAGGCATAACCCACCCCTAACCCATCCCAAGAGGGGATGGCAAGAGGCAAGAGGCAATCGGGGTTAGGGTTGATTGTCGGAATCGTGATTGGGTTCGGGAGGGGGGTTGAGGATTTGTACGCCATAGGAAGTGCCGAGGCGGGTGGCTCCGGCTTCGATGAGATCAATGGCATCTTGGTGGGTGCGAATCCCGGCGGAGGCTTTGATGGCGACTTGCCCTTTGGCTATTTCTTTGAGTTGTTTGATATGTTCAACTTGAACGCCGCCATTCCAGCCGGTGCAGGTTTTGAGAAATTGAACGCCGGCATCAATGGCAATTTCGGCGGCAATTTTTAATTCATTGGGTGTCAAAAGATTGGTTTCTAAAATGGCTTTTACGGGCATATTTCCTTCTTCACAAATTGCGGCGAGTTCTTGATAGACAAGTTTCGTTTTTCCTTCTTTGAGCCAACCTAGGTTAATGACAACATCTAACTCTGAGGCTCCTTGCTCGATGGATTCTAAGGCTTCGTAGAGTTTGGTTTTGGCGGTGGTTGTTCCGGTGGGGAAGCCAATCACTGTCGAGACTTTGGGGGTTTTACCTTGCAGGCATTCCCGTGCGAGTTTGACTCGGGTGGGATAGACGCAAACGGTGGCAAAGCCATAGCGATCTGCTTCGGTACACCATTGTTTGACTAAGTCATCTCCAACGCAGGGGTTGAGGAGAGAATGGTCAATGAGGGGAGCAATATCTAGGTCGAATGTTGCAGAGGCCATGTTTTTTGGGGTTTAGTTTTGATGAGTTGATGTGAGTAATGATGGGTTGTTGCCGATGAGTTTTTTTTGTGATAAGAAGTCTTCAGATTGAAGAATGTCCAGAAGATTGGTATCTTTTTCGAGCAAACAGGCGTGGCCACTGCGGGGTAGGCGATGAATTTTGGCGTTAGGCAGGGCTTGGATGAGGTCTTGGGCTTCGCTTAGGGAGGGGAGAAGATGGTCTAGGACACTGGCGAGGATGAGGGTGGGTTGTTGGATGCGGGCCAGTTGCATTTCGGGAATGAGAAAGTCTCGTAGTAGGCCAATTCGCCAGGCGATCGCGGAACTCGAGACGTGACGCATGGCATCGAGCAGGGCTTGGCGGTTCTCGGAGGGGATGCGATCGAGGGCGGCGAGAAAGGGCAATAATCCCAGGGCTGAGAGGGCGCTGAGGGCATCGGGCATCCATTGAACGAGGTGGGACCCCCAAAACAGAAGTGGACGGCGTTTGAGGGCTGAGGCGGGGTTACTGAGGATGAGGCGATCGCAGCAATCGGGCTGTTGACTGGCCATCATCAGGGCTAAACAGCCGCCGAAGGATTCACCGAAGAGATAGAGGGTGCGCCCTTGTCGTAGGGGATGGAGTAGGGCTAAGGCATCTTGGGCGAGGTCATCCCAGGTTCGCAGGTCATCGGGGGGCAGTTGTAGACAGCGAATGTCGAAATGGGGGGCGAGACGCGGTAGCTGCGATCGCAATAAATAGCCGGACCCATCCATCCCCGGTAAATAGACAAATAGAGGTCGATGGGGTTGGGGGGTTGTGGGTGTCAGGAGGGTCAATGGGGTCATCACCGAGTTTGTCTGAGTAGGTCTAGGATGTCATCGTGACACTGTTGGGTTAAGCGTTTGACGGTGGCTTTGCCCTGGCTACCTTGATAGGCGTGGCGATCGCTCTGGCGAATCCAGTAGGGATGGCCCACCGCCACAGCCAGCCGTTTATAGACCACCATCGGATGCCAGCCGGGGCGATCGAACAGAGGTTCGCTGGGATCGAACATCCGCAACAACCGCAGTGGTACGGGTTGATAGGTCTGTTCTTCGAGGGCGACAAGGGCCACGGGTAGAATGGCCACCTCTTGGCGAGGATGGCGACTGGCAAACTTTAACGCCAGATGGGCAAAGCCGCGATGAAATTCTCGCAGCGATCGCGCCTCGGTTTGGCTCACCATCGGTTGGGTTCCTTCAGGGAAAACTCCCACACTTTGACCCTGAGCCAGCAAGGTACTTCCCTGGCGTAAAAAACTTTGTTGGCGACGCTGGGCATCCTCTAGGGGAAACGCCCCCATCCCCGTCACCACGTCGCGCATGAGGGGAACTTGGCCCATATAGTGATGACAGGCAAAGCGAATGGGGCGATTGAGGGCCGCCATCAAGACTGGGGCATCTAAGATACTGCGATGATTACTGGCAATGACGAGGGCGGCCGATTCGGGAATGCGATTCTCGTGATAGAGAAAAAATTTGGTGCCGAGGCTCCCTAATAAACCACGAGAGAGTTGTAAAGCGTTTTCTACGGGCATATTTCGCTAGAGAGTCGAGGCGGAAACGGGGGCATGGATTGGCATCGAAATGATGGGATGGCCGCGTTCTTGGGCAGGAATCGCGGTCAACGCCCATTGAATGGCACTTTGGTGGCGTCTTTAGCTCTAGCTTAACAAAAATCTATGTTTGAGGTCTTACAGTTTGCGATCGCCAACGGCTTCGATTGGCACAGAACAGACAAGATATGATACATATACTGTCCTGGAGCCTTCGGCGGAATCCCGTTTTATGAGTCCTAATCCAATTCAATCTCAGACCTTCGCGTTAACGACCCCTCTGTATTACGTCAACGCTCTCCCCCATATTGGCAGTGCCTACACAACGGTTGCGGCTGATGTGGTGGCCCGATTTCATCGCCTGATGGGATATTCCGTGTCTTTTGTCACGGGAACCGATGAACATGGACAGAAAATCCAACGCACCGCCCAAGACAAGGGACGAGATCCTCAAGAATACTGTGATGAGGTTGTGGCCTGTTTTGAAGATCTCTGGCAAAAGCTGAATATCCGCTACGATTGCCTCAGCCGCACGACGGCTCCCCGCCACGAGGCGATCGTGCGGGAGTTTTTCCAACGGGTTTGGGATAACGGCGATATCTATCTCGGCCAGCAAAAAGGCTGGTATTGTGTGGCCTGCGAAGAGTTCAAGGATGAAGGGGAACTCTTAGAGGATCATTATTGTCCCCTGCATCCGAATCGTCAGGTGGAATGGCGAGATGAGGAAAATTACTTTTTCCGTCTCTCTAAGTATCAAAGCGCCCTCGAAGATCTCTATCAACAGCAACCGGATTTCATTCAACCGCCGATGCGCCGCAATGAAGTTCTCAGTTTTGTGCAGGGGGGATTAAAGGACTTCTCGATCTCCCGCGTCAATATGGATTGGGGGTTTCCGGTTCCTGAACATCCGGATCACACCCTCTATGTCTGGTTTGATGCGCTATTGGGCTATATCACGGGATTGTTGGAACCCGACGATGAGCCAACCTTAGCTCAGGTGCTAAAACGGGGCTATCCTTTCAATTTACATTTAATTGGGAAGGATATTCTGCGCTTCCATGCGGTGTATTGGCCGGCGATGTTGCTCTCGGCGGGAATGCCGCTACCCCAACGGGTGTTTGGCCATGGCTTTCTGACGAAGGATGGCCAGAAAATTAGTAAAACGCTCGGTAACACCGTGGATCCTGTGGATTTGGTGGCCCGATTCGGCTCCGATGCCTTTCGTTATTATTTTATGAAGGAAATCGAGTTTGGCCGGGATGGTGATTACAATGAGACTCGTTTTATCAATACCGTCAATGCGGATCTGGCCAATGACTTGGGAAATTTACTTAATCGCACCTTGGGAATGGCCCGCAAATACTGCGGGGGTGGGGTTCCCGATCTCGATGCGACGGCGATCGCGGCCGAGAACCCGCTCAAGGCGTTGGGGGACACTCTGACGCCACAAGTCCGACAAGCCTATGAGTCTCTGGCGTTCCATCAGGCCTGCAATGCTAGTTTAAGTCTAGTCCGTGCCGGGAATAAATATATTGACGATCGCGCCCCTTGGTCGTTGTATAAACAGGGGGAACAAGCGGCCGTTGAGGAGGTTCTCTATAGTGTATTGGAGTCGGTGCGGCTCGTGGCCTATTTACTCTCGCCGGTGGTTCCCCGGTTGAGTACGGCAATTTATGGGCAACTTGGTTACTCAACTGACTTTGATCAGATGGAGTCGACTCAGGAGACAGCTCCCTTTGAGCATCATGGCCGCTGGGGTGTTCTTCCTCCGGGCCAATCCCTGAGTCAACCTGAGCCAGTGTTTCGACGGATTGAGGTCCCGAACGAATAATCTCAATTGGTGTAGATTAGTGAAGGGTTGCGATCGCCTCTGTTGTCGGAGATCTTCTGGACTCCCAGACGGATGGGTCATCGAACCCTTTGTCTTTTTTTTCAAGAACCAGAAATTATAATGGGACTACTACCCCATCGTCTTTAAAGACGATCACCGGGGCATTTCATTTAAATTCTCTGATAGATAACAACGCTGAGGATAACAAGCCATGTTAAATGATTTCGAGCATGACTCGATCTTTACACCGGAACAGGTGCTAGAGAACCGAGGTCGCGTGGCCATTTTTATTGATGGTTCTAATCTCTTCTATGCGGCGATGCAGTTGGGCATGGAAATTGACTATACGAAGCTGCTATGCCGCTTAACGGCAGGTTCACGGCTACTTCGTTCCTTTTTCTATACGGGGGTCGATCGCACCAATGAGAAACAGCAGGGGTTTCTGCTGTGGATGCGTCGCAATGGCTATCGGGTCATTGCTAAGGATTTGGTGCAGCTTCCCGATGGCTCCAAAAAAGCTAACCTGGATGTGGAAATTGCGGTTGACATGATGGCTCTCGTGGGTGCCTATGATACGGCAATTCTGGTCAGTGGTGATGGGGATTTGGCCTATGCGGTTGATGCTGTTAGCTATCGAGGGGTGCGGGTTGAGGTGGTTAGTTTGCGATCAATGACCAGCGATAGTCTCATCAATGTAGCCGATCGCTATATTGATTTAGAGAATATTAAAGAGGAAATTCAAAAAAACCCTAGACATCATCCTTACACCTATCGTCCTCTGTCGGGTGTGGGGAGTTCTCCGGTGGTTGAGGACAAACCGGCTAAGTAAGGCCGACGCCACTATCCCACATCCTTGGCCTACGTCATTACAATATTATGCCCTCTGTTTTGTCTGGTTCTCGGTTGAACCGCAGCGTTCGCCGGCCGGGTTTTGTTGGCCTGGTGTTGTTGCTGCTGACTTGGCTCGCGGCCTGTACGCCGACGACTCAAGAGCCGACTCCTAGGGAGTCGATCGCATCCCAGGACGTTGATCCAAGTCTCACCTTTGAAAATGTCACCTTGGAACAGGTGGGAGAAGATGGTGCGCTGTTATGGGTGGTTTATGCTGAGCGCGTGACCTATAGTGGCGATCGCCAGGTGGCTCAATTGGAGAATCCCTCGGGGCGACTTTATCGGGAGGGGGAGCCGGTTTATGATATTGAGGCGCGATCGGGCATTTTGGAACAGGAAAATCAACGGATTTTTCTGGAGGATGAGGTGGTGGTCATTGAAACTCGGAATCAGGTGGTGGTACGTGGGGAGAAGATGAATTGGGATACTCAGGGCGATCGCCTAGAAATTCAAGATAATGTCACCGCCACTCACGATACGGCTCATCTGCAAGGAGAACAGATGATCTTTCTCAGTGACACTGAACATCTGCAAGTCATCGGTGAGGTATTAGCTAACCTGGCGGAACCCTCGTTACAACTGGGTACGGAGGAACTGCTCTGGCAAATTCCCGAAAAGTTAGTCATCGGGGAGTTTCCGGTTCAGGTGGCTCGTTACGAATGGACGCCTGAGTTAACTGGGACCGATTCTGGGACTGATTCTGGGACCGATTCTGAGTCATCTAATAATCCAGAGCCAACAGGGGAGTCGGACAACTCGGACAACTCGGACAACTCAGATAACTCAGATAACGCTGATGCGTCTCAGGATAGTCCTCCTCCTGAACCGCGTGATTTACAAGCGGTGATGGTGACGGATCGGGCCACAGCCGAGAGTATTGAGGTGAACTTAGAGACTCAAGTGGCTCGCCTACAAGAAAATGCTCGCCTAGCGTTGCTCGATCCGGCGGTGGATGTGGTCAGTCATCGCCTCGACTGGGATTTACAGGCGGAACGACTCACATCGGATGTACCGTTACGGGTGACTCACCGCGAGAAACAGGTGGTTTTAAGTGGAAATCGCGGTTGGATGAATTTGCTGGAGCAGGTGTTTTATCTGCAAGACGGGATCGAGGTGTTGGGGGAGGAAAATCAAGCTCAGTTAACGGCCAATGAACTGACTTGGTTTATGCCGTCTGAGTCTTTTGAGGCCCGAGGAAATGTGGTCTATCGTCAGGTTGACCCGTCGTTACAACTGAGTGGCCCCCGTGCTGATGGCCAGTTGGAGGAGCAAACCTTTGTGGTGACGGGTGGGGATGTGGTGACGGAAGTCCAGGTCAATCCCCAATGATCGCCGAGTTCCGCTCTTCTGGCCAGTGATTGAGAACCTTAGTGGGGGTTGGGAGCGTAGCGGACTGGGATGGCGATCGCGGTTTGCAGGCGAGTGGCGATGTCTTGGAGAACCTCTCTGGATACGGATTTGAGGTGACGCACGGCGTAGGGGCGATCGCCGGAACTATGATTTCCCCGGCCGTCGAGTTGATGGCCGATGGGTTTGGGACGGGTGGGGGTGTTGAGTTGGATTTCTTGGGGCTGAAGTTGCTCAACTAGCTCTTGGTAGGCGGTTTCTTCGGCGGCTGTCCAAGGACTTAGGAGCATGGTTTGAATGTCAACTATCCCTGGGTAGTCACGACGAAAGCGGTGTAGGCCCTCTAGGATACTCTCCCAGGATAGGTCGCTGACGGGGCGGTTGATGCGACGCAAGAGATCGGGGTTGGGCGCGTCGAGTTTGAGGGAGACGCGATCGGCTTGGTTTAAGGCGGCCCGCACGTCAGCATGGTTGAGCAGGGTGGCGTTGCTGAGAACAATTACGGGTTTGTGGGTTAGCTCTTTGACGGCGGCGATCGCCTCTCGTAAGTTCTCGGCTAGGGTCGGTTCGCCGCTACCGCTAAAGGTGATCACGTCAACGGGCCACGGCGCATAGTCCTGTAGGGCGTCAATAACGGTAGAGGTGGGGACGAAAATCTGCCGCTGTTGGGTTTTGCGCTCGATTTCCCCAAGTTGGCAGTAGGCGCAGTCAAAGCTACAGGTTGATACTTCGCCGATGAGGTCAATCCCGAGGGAGGTTCCATAGCGCCAGGAGGTGACGGGGCCGTAGATGGGGGTAAACATGGGGGGAGAAGAAGGCAGGAGGCAAAAGAAGGGAACAGGGAGGCAAGAGGCAAGAGGCATAACCCACCCCTAACCCCTCCCAAGAGGGGATGGCAAGAGGGATAACTCAGATATAAAAAAATGCGCAGCCTAGATGTTTGGCTCCGCGCCGCCCGCACCGGGGCGGCGGAGCCGAGTCTACTCAGGCTAAAATCGAACGATTTAAACTTGAATATCTGACTCAATTGACTTAAGTATAGCCTCAAAAGCAAGCTGCTGTCAAGGTCTTTTTGCTCCTTATTTGTAACAAAATCTAACGGATTTGGCTTAGCGTAATTGGGAGGAACGAACTAATAGGAGAATCCCGGCACTGAGGGCAATGATGGTCGGAAGCCAACCGGCGAGCCAGGGGGGGATAATCTGACTTAAACCGAGGGCATCGCCAAGAGACATTAAGAGGTAATAGCCGAAGATGACGAGGACGCTAATGCCGAAGCCTCGGGAGGCGCTAGTGCGTTGGGGCTTAGTTCCGAGGGCGGAGCCGACTAAGCCAAAGGCGATACAGGCGAAGGGAATGGCAAAGCGTTGTTGAATACGAATTTCGAGGCGGCGAACTTTATCCTCTCGTCCACTGTTTTTGAGGATTTCCAAACGGGCCATGGCCTGAGCCAAATTCATTTGGGGGTAATCGCGATCTTGGGCTAACTCTAAAGGTGCGCGAGGGAGGGGATAACGATGTTGATCAAACTTGGCGATATTGACATAGGAGCCATCGGGGGCGATCGCATAGCTTTTGACCTCAAAGAAATCCCAGACATTACTGGTGGGGTTCCAGGTGGCGGACTCGGCGAAGATGAGGCGATCGAAACTCGGTTCTGAGCGATCGAGAACAATCACCCCATACATTCGCTCTTCCTCCCGGTTAAAGGTTTCGGCATAAAACAAGCGTACAAGCGTATCATCTTGAACCGCCTCTCCCCGTGTTAAGCGACCAATCTCGGGATAGAGGGTATTGCGTTCAAAGAGAATTGTATCTTGAGAGCGAACGGCACGATTGAAGAGCAATTCCGCTTGATAGAGGCTTTCAGGAACCACCACCTGATCAAACGTAAAGGTAATGAGTGTGATCAACAGGCCAAAGATGAGGGCCGGACGAACGGTGCGGGTTAGGCTGACGCCGCAACTGCGTAACGCCACCAGTTCACTGTCGCTTGAGAGTCGTGAGTAGGCGATGAGGGTTCCCAGGAGCATGGCCATGGGAAATGACAGGGAAATATAGTAGGGCAGTTGTAGTAGAAAGACCTGTAAGGCAATCTCAAAGGAGATATTGGCGTTCGTAATTTGGCGCACTAACTCGAAGACAATCCCCACTGCAATCCCAATCGATGAAAACGCTCCCACCCCGAACAGAAAGGGGGGAAGCGTCTCACTGATGATATAGCGATCCATGATCGAAAGTCCGGGGATGAGACCTCCGATGCGAAAGGGTAAAGACTTCATGGGTGGGTTGCTTGAGTGGCGCCGTGGTGGGTTCGGCCAGTTGAGGGATGAGATGACGGCTCTCAACTGGCTGTGGGGCTATTGTGGGGCCTCGTTTTCGAGATATTCAGGACGAGGCGTGATCGCCCCAAAGCGATCGAGGGGCCAGAATCGAGCGACAGCGCGGCCGACGACTAAATCTTGGGGGACAAATCCCCAATAATGGCTGTCATAGCTATTATTGCGGTTGTCACCGAGAACCAGATAATGGTCGTCTGGGACTGATACCGGTCCATAGACGTAGTCCGGTGGAGCGTAGAGATAGTTCTCTTGGAGCGGTTCATCGTTGACCCAGACCACCCCATCGCGGACTTCGATTTTATCACCCGGTAAACCAATGACCCGTTTAATGAAGGCATCCTTAAACTGCTCTCGCAGATGTTCGGTGGGATTGAAGACGATAATGTCGCCGCGTGTAATCTCCCGAAAATGGTGGCTGACTTTGTCGATGATGAGGCGATCGTTGATATCAAGCGTCGGCTGCATCGAGCCGGAGGGGATATAGCGAGCTTCTGCGACGAAGGTGCGAATCCCCAGAGCGAGGATAGCACTGATGCCGAAGGTTTTTAGGGCTTCAACCCAGGGGTTTTCTCCATGACGATTTGAGGTCATAGTATTTCAGTGAGGCACAGAGTGTAGAACCGAAGACATCCAAGTCTTGAGGGCTTAAGATTTGCTTAAGACAACACGAGACGGCGTCCATCCTCCAGTATAGTCTGAAGTCGAAGCTGTCCTGTTTACTCTAGGTTCCATGTCTCAAACTGTCCCTCTACTCATCCGCAACGCCCAAGTTCTCATGTCCGACGATCGCCTAGCGGTTGCCGATGTGTTCGTCGAGCAGGGGCGCATTGTTGCCGTGGAGCCTGAGTTGGCGGCCCCAGACGGGGAGTTTCGCGAGATTAACGCTGAGGGATTAACCCTGTTACCGGGGGTAATTGATCCTCAGGTGCATTTCCGGGAACCGGGGTTGGAGTATAAGGAAGATTTGTTTACGGCCAGTTGTGCCTGTGCCAAGGGGGGGGTCACGTCCTTTTTGGAGATGCCCAACACCAAGCCTTTGACGATCACCCAGGCGGCGTTGGATCAGAAGTTGGCTCTAGCGGCGCAGAAGTGTTTGGTGAATTACGGCTTCTTTATCGGGGCGACGGAGGAGAATCTGCCCGATTTGCGGGAGGCGAACCCCACCTGTGGCATCAAGATTTTTATGGGATCGATGAAGGGGCCGCTGTTGGTGGATGATGAGGCGGCGTTGGATGCGATTTTCCGGGAGGGCGATCGCCTGATCGCGGTTCATGCCGAAGATCGCACCCGCATTGAACAGCGACGAGAGCAGTTTGCGGGGATTACCGATCCGGCGGTTCATTCGCAAATTCAGGATAATGAGGCGGCGCTCATTGCCACGAAACGGGCCTTACGCTTCTCGAAAACCTATCGTCGCCGCTTGCATATTCTGCATATGTCCACGGGTGAGGAAGCCTTGTTGCTGCGGGAAGACAAACCTGAGTGGGTGACGGCGGAAGTGACGCCCCAGCATTTGCTGTTAAACACTAGCGCCTATGCCGAGATTGGCTCTAAGGCGCAGATGAATCCGCCGCTGAAGTCGGCGCGGGATAATGAGATTCTTTGGCAGGCGTTACACGATGGGGTGATTGACTTCATCGCGACGGATCACGCGCCCCATACCCTAGAGGAGAAGGCCCGCACCTATCCCAATACACCCTCGGGGATGCCTGGGGTGGCCACCTCCTTACCGCTGATGTTGACGCAGGCGATGGCTGGGCGCTGTAGCGTGGCTCAGGTGGCCCGTTGGATGTCGACGAATCCGGCTAAGGGCTATGGGATTGCCAATAAGGGGCAGATTGCGCCGGGCTATGATGCGGATTTGGTGTTGGTGGATTTAGAGACTTATCGCACGGTTGAGGCCAAGAATTTGTCCAGCAAATGTGGCTGGAGTCCCTTTGAGGGCTGGTCACTGACTGGATTTCCCCGCTTTACGATTGTGGGGGGACAGGTGGTTCTCGATGATGGTCAACTTGATACCTCGATTCGTGGGCAAGCTCTGAGTTTTGGTTAAGTTTTGTAAGAATCTCCTGACCTGCGCAACAAAACTAAAGATTTCTTTACAATTGTTGGGAGGTTCTTTACAATAGCTTTAAGGATGTTATGGACGTTTTGTGCTAAGCAATTGGCTTGATTGTCGGACGATTGCCGGTATTTTCACCTAAAATGCTTCGGTTTTGTCTCGATATCGACAATATTATGAACTTAATCCCAGAACAGGCGGCTTTTTAGGAACGGTTAGCCTAAGGTCGCTTGGCTCTGGACAGATAAACTTTTATAAATCCCTTGACAATCTCTTTACACAGAAGCTGGGGATCATCGGCCGCGATTGCTCTCAGGGCTTGATATACTGAAAACAATAGAGAAAACCAGCTATCAAGCCAACCCAGTCTTGTAATGACTTGGGTTAAGTCGACTTGATCTTTTTGATAAAAACTCTGAAAAACACATATAAAGACGCTGGTTCTTGAATGTAGAAACCAGAGCATGGACTGTTTAGGGTATGACAGCAACGGTGGTACAACATAGCACAGCGACACGCTTAATCCAGCAACTCGCTCTCCAGAGTCAAGAGCAGTTGACTGGACAACTCAATGTCAGCGCGGCCAGTGGTGAGCGCTGGAGTTTATATTTTTGCGTGGGCCGTTTAATTTGGGCAACGAACCACTCTCACCCCGTTCGTTCCCTACGGCGACAATTAAGCGCCTATTGTCCTGAGTTCAATTTTGAGACCTTGGCGGTTCGGGAGTCGGATCGGTTTGTCTGTTGGAATTATCAGGTGGTTTGGGTGTTGCTCAAGCGTAAGGTATTAGATAAAGACACGGCGATCGCCATCATTGAACAGACCATTACCGATGTGTTGTTCGATCTGTTTCAGCAGGAGCGTCGCGAACCCCTGAGTTTCGAGACGGTTCACCACGAAGCCCTTTCGATTCTACGGATGCAGATTGTGGCGGTCAACCTCAAACACGCAGTCAAACGGGCCAAAGTGGCCCTCGATGAGTGGAAAGGTGCCGGACTCGTGCAAGTGTCCCCCAACTTGATCCCCGTCATTCGCAACCTGGAGGGGTTGCAGGAGAATGTTCCGGCGAAAGCTTTTGAACAGTTACGCCGAAAAGTCAATGGCCAGCGGACGTTGCGAGAACTCTCGATCCTGACCAAAATTGAGATGACGCGGTTGACGAAGTCTCTGGTTCCCTATATCCGCAAACGCTGGATTGATTTGGTTCCGGCTAGGGAAATTGAACAACCGAGAGGTGAGCGGCCCCCAGCGGAGCGATCGCCAACAGCGGACGATTCCCGCAAACCCCTAATTGCTTGCGTTGATGACAGTCCAGAACTGTGCCAACAGCTCGGGGAGATCATCAAAACAGCGGGCTATGACTTCATTAGTATCACCGATTCAGTCCAAGCGCTGCCGATTTTACTCGAAAAACGCCCCCAATTGATTTTCCTCGATTTGGTGATGCCGGTGGCCAATGGCTATGAAGTCTGTACCCAGTTGCGGCGTATGTCCCAATTTACGGAAACCCCCATCATTATTCTCACCGGAAATGATGGCGTGGTGGACCGGGTGCGGGCCAAAATGGTCAAAGCCTCAGATTTTTTGGGCAAACCCATTGATGCGGAGAAACTCTTAGCAACGGTGCGTAAGTTTTTAGAGGTCAAGGTTTCGTGAGATGGGGCCAACTCTCCCAAGTTGAGATTTGGCAGAGCTGGCTGTGAGTTAGGTTCACAGGAGCCGTTTTTTGCTACGGTAGGACATGGACGGAGTGGGATGTCTAGGCGATCGCGTCTATTGTCCAATCTGCCAGTCATTTTAATCGTTGACAAGCCCAAGTCTTAGGAGTCAGAAACAGGTTTCATGAGCAACACGATTCTCGTAGTCGAAGATGGTATGACAGATCGCGAAACGATTAATCGCTATCTCAAACAAGACGGTTCAGTGGTGATCAACGCCGAAAATGGTGAAGAAGCCTTAAGTAAACTGGGACAACGCCGTCCAGATTTAATTGTTCTGGATGTAATTCTTCCAGGACAGAGCGGGTTTGAACTCTGTCGTGAGTTTAAAACGAATCCTGAAACAAAAGGGATTCCCATCATTATCTGTTCGAGTAAGGATACCGATGTGGATAAAACCTGGGGCAATATGCTCGGGGCGGATGCGTATCTAACCAAACCCCTCGATGAAGATCTCTTACTGAAAACCGTTCACAAATTGATCGGCTAAATTGGCAATAAAGGGTGTGTTCTGGTAAATTCCGACCGAGTTCGTCCAAGTCTGGACTTGGACGAAACGAGGAGGGAATGCCGGGACACCCCCTCCCGCCGGTTCTCTTGCCCGAAGAGGGCCATATCCTAAAGGTGCGCCCCTACGTCTATCCCCTCGGTGGGAGGCGCAAGGGGTGGGTTATGCCTCTTACCTCTTACCTCTTGCCTCTTGCCTCTTGCCTTTTGCCTCTTGCCTTCTCCACCCATGGATAACTCTCTAAACTATCCAAATCTCTCCCTAAACATCGAGTCTCCGAGTCGTTTGGAGGCGGCAGATCCCCAAACTCAGAAATTCTTGCAGTTCTACATCGGGGAGCGAGATTTTGCGCTGATTCCCGTGGAAACGGTGGCTGAAATTGCTACAGTGCGCCTGTCGGAAGTTTTGCCCGTCCCGGAAATGCGATCGTGCATTTTGGGGGTTTACAATTGGCGTGGTGAGATGCTCTGGGTCGTTGATTTCGGTGAACTGCTCGGCTATCCTCCCCTGTATGGTTTGCGTAGTAGTAGCTCCCGTAGCGGTAGCGATATCCTAACCAGTGGGGCGATCGCCCAAACCGTCGCCATCGTTGTCGAATGGAACGAGCAGGTGATTGGCTTTATGGTTCCCCAAGTCCTGGATCTCGCTCACTATAACCTCGGCCATCTGCAAGGGGCGGACGCTCAACTGTTCCCCCCCGCGATTGTGCCCTATTTACAAGGCTATTTTATTGATGACCAGGGGGAACTCGCTATTGTTATTGATATTGCCGAAGTCTTCGGGCATCTACAACATCCAACGACCCCCTCCCCCCAGTCTTAGTGCGTGCTTAGTGCGTGAA
>NZ_JAWOCL010000082.1:0-10378 GCF_046483825.1 Sodalinema sp. | reverse complement strand
TTTCGGGCATTGTTCGATATAAAACTTTGAGATGTCGGGAGGCGCTACGATAGTCTCCTGTCTCCAAAGCCGCGATCGCATCTTCGAGAGAAGGCATAGTTTCAGTCAATCATGAACCGCGAACGATTCACCACAAATGATTCACCGTGAATCGTCAAGGGTTACCGTCAAAGATCATCAAAGATAATGAGCAACGAGTCAACTGAGTCAACCCGTTACACCGTTACCATCATAGTCCGTTTTACCGCTTAAGCCGTTAACGTCAGCAAAAACGTCAGGTTTTCCGACGCCACCAGCGCATGGGGCGCGTTCGCCGGCATAAAGACGAAAACACCCGGTTTGAGGGCGATGGGTTTTCCGTTTAACGTCAGGGTTCCCGTCCCCTCAATGACGGTCACCGAGGCGTTACGAGTGGCCGTATGTTCTTCAATATCGGTATCTTTGCCAAGACAGAAAAGGGTATGTTGAGACACGTCATCTTTGACAATCACTTGACTGAGAACCGCGCGATCGCGATATTCAATCAAATCTGATAATTCCGTGTCAAAGGGAACGTCGGGAGTGGTAATCGTCGCCATGATAAAACTATCCTCGGTAAATGATAAAACAATGATTCAACAACGTCGGAGCAAACCCCCAGGGTCGCCTTCGACTGACTCCATTATTGACTCCGTTGAGCGGCCATGAGCCAATAGCCTAAACTGGAACGATAGTGATTGAACACCTGACGCATTCCCAAGATGCGATCGCGTAACTCGGGATGTCGCACCAGATTCGCCGCAAACTTCATCGTCCCCAGTACCCCTTCATCTTGGATCAGACGAGAGACATCGAGCAAATCCATTGGCCCTGAAGTCTGGTGTTGTATCGTCAACCCCGCCTCCTGAGCCAATTTTTGCCAATCTTCAACCGTCAGAGGTTGAGCGTTGACGCGCAAGCTACTCGCCAGAGACTGGGAGACTTCTCGGGTGGTCGTTTTCATCTCATGGGAGAGAAAGACACCACCGGGTTTGAGGCGATCGCGAATCAAGTGAAACAGTTTCACCTTACCAGCCGCCCCTTGCATCGTCACGATCGCTTCGGCTAGGACAAAATCGAACTGTTCGGGAATCTCATCGAGATTGAAAATGCTGGCCTCGATAAAACCAATGCGATCGCTCAACCCCGCCGCCTCCACCGCCGCCCGCGATCGCTCAACACTCTCAGGGTTTTGTTCGACTCCCACCACCTTAACGTCAAACTGACGCGCCAAGGCGATCGCACTCACCCCAAAACTCGACGCCAGTTCTAACACCGTATCCCCCGGCTGAAAATTCGCCCACGTGAATAACTGTTGGCTGGCAGCCTGACCCCCAGGCCGCAGAACGGTTTTACCCGCCGCCGCCAGAACCTCATGGCCTGGGGCGGTTTTGGGATTGAAGCGTTTGGACGTCATGGCTATTGCTCCTGAGTCATTATCTCCAGTTAAACGCCTGCGCAGCAAAATGACCTTGATATAAGTCAAATCCTTCGATATCCCATCCTCCACCAGCAAATCTGGGCAGCAAATCTGGAAAATTCACAAATTGCCCTTGACATTCAAGTACAATTTTTTTATAATAGAACCATAAATAAAGCTTCACCCCTTAATCAAAGCGCACCAAATTTTTGCTTAAGGTTGGCAAGGCTTCGCGGCCCCGGTGCGGGCCGCGCAAAGCCAAACATCTAAGCAGCGCAATTTTTTTAAGTTACGTTGTTTTAGATTTTCGTACAGAAAGTAGCCACAAAAGCAGCCCCAAAATTCCCCCAAAAATTCTCAATCCAGGCCAGACTCAAGAGCCGCCGCCACCAGAGCCAGAGCCACCGTCGGAGCCGTAACCGCCCGCAAAATCCGTTGTCCCAGAGAAACCCCCTGCCAACCCGAGGCGATCGCAACCTCAACCTCAGCCGTCGTCCAGCCCCCTTCCGGGCCAATCGCGATCGCCATCTCAGCCATCTCGGGACCCCAAGACGCGACATCCTGGCGGACTTGCCTCAACAAATGAGGCCGATCCCCCCGAGCCACACAGAAATACCTCCGAGCCGGGCTAACCGCCGCGATCGCCTCAGCCAGAGACATCGGCCTCTCAACCATCGGAACCCATTGTCGTTCCGACTGTTCCGCCGCCTCCGTCGCAATCCGTTGCCAGCGTTGCAACTTATTCGGACTGGGTTTCAAGAGCGTGCGATCGCTCAACACCGGAATCACCCGAGTCACCCCCAACTCCGTCGTCTGACGAACCACCTCATCAAACCCTTGCCCCTTCGGCAACCCAGCCAACAACGTCAGAGAGATGGGCAATTCCCGATTGAAGTCCAACGCCAGTACCACCCGTCCATAGGGGCCTTCCTCCCCCTCAACCAACTCCGTTTCCCAGCAACTCCCCGAACCATCCATCGCCACAAAGCGATCGCCCCCCTGCAACCGCAACACCCGCATCAAATAATGAAGCTGCTGGCGATTGAGAGTGAGAGTGCGATCGCAAAATTGGCTCGACTCAACCGTAATTCGTTGCACGTTAGATCAATCGTTGAGATGCAATTGAGAACCGCTAATTCGCCACCGGAACCCCCTTCTCAATCTCACTGCTGACCTCATAAAAGCCCGTTTTCGGCGGCGACAAAAACAAATGAGACATCTCCTCTAAAACCGCATCCACCTTAGCATTGCGATTATTGTCCATATCCTCAGGATCATCCCAGAACACCACCGCAATCCCGCGATCCGTCCCCGGTTCCTGTAACAGATACGCCCCCTCAAACCCATCATGATAATTGCGAACCGCCTCATCAAACAGGCGTTTCGCCTCCTCAAAACATCCAGGCTTAAACTCTCCCTGAGCCACATAAGCATACTTGTGGCGTAAAAAATCCATAAAATCACTCATCGTATCAATACCTCTCGAACAGTAGAATCAGGACAACAGTCTTTATTCTCCCCCCGTCGGCAAACAGAGACGGGTAGAGATCACGGAGTCTTTAGATTTCAAGAGTTTCGGACGTTGGCCCGTCCCATCCTTACCCTGACGCTTCAGCGACGCGATCGGCAACCGCAACAGGCGATCGCCATTGAGTTGTAGCACCAACTCCGCCCCCGGAACCGCCCGTACAATCGCCATCAGGCGATCACTGCGATTCGCAAAGCGTAGGCCCTGAGTGCCGATCGCCCCCCGTTCCCCGAGCCGTAACTCCTCAACCGGCAAGCGTTTACAATAACCCCGCTCAGTCACCAACACCAACTCATCAGACGCCTCAACAATACCTAAACCGGCGATCGTTTCCGTCTTCCGTAGCCTTACCGCCTGATAGCCTTGAGCCGTGCGCCCCAACAGCGGCAACTGCTCATCATCCACCGGCATTCGTAACAAGCGGCCCCCACTCGACGCCACGATCGCATCGAGTCCCTCCCGAGCCAGTTCAATCCCATAGAGTCCATCATCTTGCTTGAACTTCAACACCGTTAAGCCCCGAGCCGTAATCTGGCCAATCTCACTCACCGCCAGGCGTTTAATCCGTCCTCCTTGCGTCAAAAACACCACCTGTTGCTGCTCAAAGCGCTCATCGGCCACAAACTGAGCCACGATCGCCTCAGGATCCCCCTGAGCCGCCGGCGGTAACAACCCCACCAAAGGCTGGCCGCGATCGTTGCGGCCACTGAGTTGAGCAATATCACCCACCGCCGCCGAATACAGCTTGCCATCCCGGACAAACATCCACAACGGGCGATCCGTTTGCGTCGCCACCTGTCGTAACGGAAAATCCTCCGTCATATCAACCAATTCCCCCTGAGGCGACACCGGTTCAATGGGGGTGACTCCCTTAAGCGGGAGACGGCGGCCATAACCCCGTTGCGTAATCTCCAAAACCGTCTCTTCCGCTTGGGGCTGGAGATCTAGCGGCAACGAGACACTCAAAGGCTGCGCCTGGGCCTCATCAAACTGCGTCACTTCCGACTTCACCGTTCCATCCGCCGTCACAATGCGAGTGCGTCGCTCATCAGCAAACTTGCGCTTGAGATGACGCAATTCCTTCTTCAGAGATTTAAGCAACTCATGGCGATCGCCCAACAACCCCTGTAACACCTCCCGACGTTGACTCAGTTGAGTCAACTCAGCATTGAGATTGTCTCGTTCCATCCCCGTCAACCGACGCATCGGCATCGCCAAAATCGCATTAGCCTGAGCCTCACTGAACTCTAACCGCTCCTGAAACTGGACTTTCGCCGTCGTTCCATCAGGCGCGTTGCGCAAAATATCAATCACCGCATCCAGATGATCTAAAGCAGCCAACAACCCAGACAACAGATGTAAGCGACTTTCAATTTTATTGAGTTCATCTTGATACTGACGGGTTAGAGTGTCCTCGCGGAAATCCAGAAAAGCCTGGAGCGTCTCCCGGAGGCTCAACTGGCGGGGTTGATTGTCCACCAGAGACAACATGATCACCCCAAAGGTATTTTGCAGCGCCGTGAGACGATAGATTTGCTTGAGAACCTTTTGGGGACTGGCTTCTCGTTTGAGTTCAATCACCACCCGAATCCCAGAGCGATCGCTCTCATCGCGAATATCCGAGATGCCATCGAGTTTACCCTGATTCACCAAATGAGCTAACTTTTCAATCCAACTGGATTTACTCACCTGGAAGGGAAACTCACTGACAATCAGGGCGGGCCGCTGCGATCGCCGCGTTTTGCCCGTTTGCACCGTCTCAACACTCACCACCCCCCGTACCGTCAGACTACCGCGTCCCTTGAGATACGCATCACGAATCCCCTGAATCCCCACAATCTCGCCGCCCGTTGGAAAATCTGGCCCCGGAATGAGTTCCAAGAGTTTCTCATCTGACAGCGTTGGGCGATCGATCAGAGCAATCAGGCCATCGACGAGTTCCCCGAGATTATGAGGCGGGATGTTCGTCGCCATCCCCACCGCAATCCCAGAACTGCCATTGAGCAAGAGAATCGGCAGTTGAGCCGGCAGAACCACCGGTTCCTGTTGAGAATTATCGAAATTGCCCGTAAAATCGACCGTCGCCGTGCCAATCTCACTCAATAGCGCCTGATTTCCCAGTTCACCCAAGCGGGTTTCGGTATACCGCATCGCCGCCGGTGGATCATTATCAATCGAGCCGAAGTTACCATGGCCCGCCAACAGAGGATAACGACTCGAAAACTCTTGCACCAGGCGCACCAGAGCATCATAGACCGACTGATCGCCGTGGGGGTGATATTTCCCCAACACATCCCCCACCACCCGAGCGCATTTACGATAGGGACGATCCGGCGTCAATCCCAGCTCGTGCATCGCGTAAATAATCCGCCGGTGAACCGGTTTGAGCCCATCTCGCACATCCGGAAGCGCCCGCCCCACGATCACACTCATGGCGTATTCAAGGTAGGACTGCTGCATCTCCTGGTGCAAAGCGGTTGGGACAATTTGTCCGCCGGAGAGGAGGTTTAACTGCTTAGCCATGAAGTTCGTTTCCTTAAGGTCTGACAGTGTTGGTGCAACGGGGTTGGTGCAACGGGGTTGGTGCAACGGGGTTGGTGCAACGGGAGCGACGTGCCGAATTTCCCAAACGCCGACATTTTTAACATTTAAGCGCAACGACGGCGTGAAGAACAGTGCGTCGACCGATAGGTCGGCCCTCGCAATCCGCTACAATGATGGGGTAAAGGTCAGATTGCGTAGGATAGTGTACCGTGTGTCGGGTTTGTCCTCCTAGTTCCGCTCTCGTCTCCGAATGGGAGTTTAGCCGAGTTCCTTGGCTAGATTTGCTCAGCGTTTCGGAGTACGATCGAGAACAGGTCGAATGTCCACCGTTAGGGTCAAACAAAGTTTAGGTTAAAACAGCAGATGAAGACCGTTCTGATTGTAGAGGACGATTTAGTTAACGCGCGGGTGTTCTCAAAGATTTTGATGAAACGAGGCGGCATGGCCGTCAAACATACCGAAAATGTTGAAGAGGTGATGGAGATTGCCCAGGCCGGAGATGCCGATATCATCTTGATGGATGTCTCCCTCGCTCACAGCGTCTATCAGGGACAATCCGTAGATGGGATTAAAATTACCCAAATTCTCAAATCCGATCCGGTGACGGCTAAGTTACCCATCATTTTAGTGACGGCTCATGCCATGGCCGGCGATCGCGAGACATTTCTCTCCCAAAGTGGCGCCGATGGCTATATTTCTAAACCCGTCGTCGATCACCAAGAGTTTGTCGACAAAATCCGCGCCCTGATCCCCGCCGAGGAGTAAGCCCGTCCATGGCTTGGCTCACCGGCCGAGATCGGGGGCGCAGATGGGGGCGATCGCCGTCAAGTCCCCGGCCAAAACCACTCACGAGATGAACACTTACCCGAGATCACTAGGGCGCCATCTCGATCGAGAGCGGTTGTCGCTCATCACGAACGCTCGTGACAATCTCCTGAATCTGGGGGGTACTTAACAGATCGCGAGCCGCCGTAATTAGGCGATCGCCCCAGAGGTTCATTTCCAAGAAATCAATCTCAGCATAGCGAACATCCAATTCCAGAGCCGCCTCAGCTAAGCTGATGGCCTGCTCGCGATCGCCTTGAGCATAACGAGCCACGGCGATGGCTAACTGGGGTTCGGCTTCACGGGGGGCGATCGTCCGAGAGTTTTCCCAAAGTTCAACCGCCTCGTCAATCTCCCCCATCTCATAGCGGATCAGGCCCATATTGTTGATGGCCGGCCAGAAGCTATTATTCTGTTCAAAGGCAATTTCATACTGCTCGATCGCTTCCTCGAACTCTCCTCTCATGTAATAGGCGTTCCCTAAATCGAACAACGCCCCGAGTTCTTGAGGTTGTCGCTCCAACCCCGCCTGTAATTCGCGGATCGCCTCCGCATAGTCTTCCGCCTGGAAATAGGCTGAACCGAGCGCAAAGCGAACCAGAGCATTCTCGGGATCTAGGGAACGAGCCGTTTGCAGGGCCGCAATTCCATCATCAACGCGATCAACTTGTAGATACAAACTACCCAAAATCCCCCAAGCTTGGGGATTTGAAGGTAGTAACTCCACGCCTAACTCGGCTCGGGGAATGGCGCGATCATACTGCTGGAAACGAGCCCAGCGATCGGCCTCCTGCAAAACACTCGATCCGAGTTCTTCGAGCTGTTGGCGATCGAGGTCCGGCGCATGGGGAAGCTGCGCCTGGCCACGAGCGGGTTGAACAGCGGTGGCTAAGCCAAGGGTGACCAGTAGAGAAATCCAGAAATGACGTTTTGGCACGGTATCCCGTCGAGGTAGCTGATAGGTGACTATAGTTAGCAGCTTAGTCTATTGTCCCCATAAACGACAATTCTTAGGCCACCTGGCTAGGAGCCGAGTTCGGGGAATACGGCGTTAGAGACCATCACCACAGCATCACCACAGCATCACCACAGCAAAACGGACAACCCCGGAGGATTGCCCGTTAGAGGCGTGATTCGACATTGTTCTTTCGTGATTGGGGGACTCGCATTAGGACAGACTCGCAAGTTAGGTTGACGCGATGCCCTAACCCTCATCCCAAACAGTAATAACAAAGACCTAAGCTCTAAGCCGACTTCTTGTTACTACGACCTTCAAAGGGCTGTAAACCACTGTCAGGATATTCATCCCGGCTAGGAGAAAAAATGCGCAAGAAGCCTTCGGAAACGTACTGTACTGCGTCTTTCATCAATTTCCAGAGTTTCATAAGTATGACCCCACTTGAAAATAACATCAGATCTTAGAGGTGGTTTAAAACACAACCCCTTCTACTTATTAGGATAGCGAAGATTCCCCGTTATCTTCAAGGCTGTAATATTTATTTGAACTCGGTATTAGTTTGAAATATTTGGACCCGAGCGATCGCAACTCCCCTAACATTTGGGGGGAGTGACGTGACATCACTCCCCCCAGGCTGACCCTTCAGCGGCACAAGACGAACACTAGACTAATTGCAAATCGGGATATCCCGCGAGCAAATCATCCGACGTTAGGGTATCGCCAGTCGCTTGAGGAGTCCAGAGAACCTCTACGGCCAGCAGTTGTTCAGCACCAACGCCGCCGAGTTGTCGCAGAGCCTGATTGAGACTCTCCGCATCCTGAATAGCCGGCAGCTTCAGTTTGCCCTGAACCCCAACCAAGAGCGTCACCACAATATATTCACTCGGCTCCTGAGACTCCGCCAGCGCCCCGGATTCTGAGTCTCCGGTGAGGGCTTTATCCGGGCTTTGCTTGAGTTGGTTGTCGTAGTTGCTGAGGGTTTCTTCGGAGAACTTACTCCGTTCAGACAAAGACCAACGATTAAATTGAGCCTCAGCACTGTTTAGACGAGTTTGTTCCGTATCAGAACTGGCGTAAGCAAAGTATTCTGGGTGACGCAACAGAGCTAACGTCGACTCTTGCAACACCTGAGCGCGACCTTGGCCTGAACGGGTATCGGCACTGAGGGCGATGCGATCGAGATCGGTTTGTAATTCTCGGGCCTGGGCCAACAGTCCCACTTGTAGCTTCGCCACTGAGACCGCCGGGTTAAGACTTTGAGGTTCGCCGCCGTCTCCATCACCGCTAGCGCCTCGGAAACTGCGAACCAGGAAGTTGGCAAGACTAATCACGATCAAAATCGAGAACAGTCCCCCGAAGCCGCCACCAAAACCGAAGAAGGGAATCAGGAAGGGAAAGCCAAAGCCACCGCCACCATAACCGCGATTGGGGGCATAGGACCGGCCCGGCGAGCTATAGGAGCGACTCGGAGCGCGGAAGGACCCGCCCCCCATCCGTCCCCCACTACGGGCGGCCAGAGCGCCGTCAGCTTGGGAGAAGAAGAGAATGGCGATGACGCCGACGAGGAAAATAGATTTTAAAATTGGTTTGAGTTTGGCAAGTACGGTACGACCCATAAAACCTCTGATGTTTGTGTATTTTTTATGCCGTTACAGACTCGATCTAGGCTATCCGAGACCCCTGTGGATTCTGAGGATTGTTTAGGAAGCTTTGCGATCGCTGTTACGGATTGTTACGCGATTAATACTAATGTATCGTTTTTCAGACCCAGACTGGGGCCAAGTTTGGGGGGTTGACACTCCCCAGCCTAAAGGCGTGGGGATTCTTCCTTCAACGATTCGACTTGCCCTGACAGGTTTGCACCAGCCAAAGTAGTGGTCAAATCTCCAGAAGCGTGTGGGTCATCGACCCAAGTTCCGGTATGCCCTACCGTACTTAAGGCAGCATTCAGAATGTTGATGGCTGCGTTGTGGTCTCTATCCAACTCGCACCCACACTGACAAACGTGAGTTCGAGTCGAAAGACTTTTCTTGACCACCGTGCCGCAACTCGAGCATTTTTGAGAAGTATAGGCAGGATTCACCGCCACGGTAATCTTGCCAAATTTTACCCCAAAATGCTCTAACCACTTCCTGAACTGATACCAACCCGCATCGTGAATCGACTTGGCGAGACAGTGGTTTCTCACCAGATTCTGTATCCTCAAATCTATGCACTTCGTGCAGGCTTCGCCAACGTAGGCTACCAAATCGTTAGATCGGATAACGCAACGCGCCAGTTTCTTGGCGTGTTCCATGCGCTTAGGCGCAGGCTTCGCCAACACGTTGCCGACTTATTTTGAGGTGTACTCGTCCGAGTCGATTAACGGCTTTTTTCCGGTTGGCAGAGCCTTTCTGTTTTTTACTCACCCTTCGGTGAGCGCGTTTCAGCTTTTTCTCGGCGTTTCGGTCAAACCTCGGGTTCGGTTCGCATTCTCCGTTTGAGTCGGTGTAGAACTCAAGGAGTCCGACATCCAACCCCACAGTATTTCCTGACGGTTCGAGTTCTTCTCGAACCTCTACTTTGACGCAGAACTGAGCGTAATAGCCATCGGCTCTGCGAACCCGTCGAACCCGTTTGATTTGTTCGATACCGTAAAATGCCAAATCCCAGGTTCCAACTAGCTTCAGTCGTCCGATCCCTTTCTTGTCGGTCAAGACAATATGCTTGGGGTCGAGTAACTTCCAACCGGAAGTTTTGTACTCGACGGAACGACTGTTCTTTTTGAACCTGGGATATCCTTTCTTGCCGGGAACCGACTTGCGACAGTTCTCGAAAAATCGAGCGATTGCCGACCAAGCGCGTTCGGCTGAAGCTTGACGAGCCGTGCTGTTGAGTTCTCGAGCAAAATCGTACTCTCGGGCGAGTACCCGACAGTACTTATTGAGGTCGTATTTGTTGACCCCAGGGGTATCCATCCAATAGCGCAGTGCCTTGTTGCGAACGAACTGTGCGGTTCGGATCGCTTCGTCAATCGCCGCGTACTGGTGGGGCTTCCCTTTGATTTTGAACTCAAGAACAAGCATCGCACCGTTGGCATCGGTTG
>NZ_JAWOCL010000068.1:0-26808 GCF_046483825.1 Sodalinema sp. | reverse complement strand
GTTATCTAAGGTTGGCTGGCTCTCGTCTCCCCCCCCCTCGTCCGTCTCCCCCCCCTCGTGTCATGGCTGGAGCCGTGACACGGGGACTCGGCGGCTCTGCCACCTGGTACGGGAGGCAGAGCCTCCCCGTTGGCATTCCTAGGCAGAGCCTAGGAACGAGGAGTGGGGAACGAGGAGTGGGGAACGAGGAGTGGGGAGTGGGGAGTGGGGAGTGGGGAGTGAACGAGGAGAGTAATGACCAAGAAGAATGACCGGTATAGACAGATTGGATAAGACAACAAATAAGGACAAATAAATTATCATACAAAGCCTGCGTTACTTTTGTATGCACATTCTCGACTGTCTATTTTTGTTTGTCATCATTTCCTAACAAATACCGGGGATCGATGGGGGATCTGGGGATGTCTTATGTCAAGATTTCCTGACATAACGATCCCCTAAATACCTATAATCTCGTGAAGCCTCGCTAAATCAGTCACTCTAGCCCCTTGTGGAATGAGGACATCTTCTGCAAGATAGACATCAGTTGGGCGCGTTAACCCGATCCCGAAGTTAATCTAAACATCCGGGATCTTTGTGAACTTCCGTTCAATCTGTCAGGTTTCCTTGACAGCCATGTTGAGAAAGACCAGCAATCACTATGTCACAAGAACGTCCACCCCTCGAAGAAATGACCTTGCGACAACTCCGACGAGTTGCAAGCGAGTGCGGCATTTCTCGATATAGCCGAATGCGGAAGTCTCAATTACTCTCCGCCATTCAAGCGGTCTTACCCGAAAAAATCAATTCCACAACCGCGAATCCCACAACCGCGAATCCCACAACCGCGAATCCCACAGCAACGAGTCCGAGTAATCCATCACGTCAATTGGAGGCACAGGAAGAAGTGGAAGCAGCAAAATTTGAACTCGGCCAAGACGATCGCACCGGCGGCGAACTCGCATCCGTCGATGAAGGCTTAGCCGATTTGCCCGAAGGCTACGGGGAAAGTCGGATTGTCTTAATGCCCCGAGATCCTCAATGGGCCTACTGCTATTGGGATGTCACCAACGAACAGAAAGAAGAGTTGCGTCGTCAAGGCGGACAACAACTGGCGTTGCGGGTGTACGATGCCACAGATATCGATCTCAACCATCAACCCCCTCACAGCATTCAAGAATATCCCTGCGACGAATTGGCTCGGGAATGGTATTTACCGGTTCCCGTCAGCGATCGCGACTATGCTGTAGAAATCGGCTATCGCTGTGGCGATGGACGCTGGCTGGTTCTGGCCCGCTCTTTGACGGTTCACACCCCCCCAGTTTACCCCTCTGACTGGATTGAAGATGTCTTCGTCACCGTGGGCTGGGACGAACCCCTAGAAGGCAAAACCGTCGCGAATCTGGTTCCCCCAAGCAAGAAACCTGTGGCCCAAGAAGCCGCTCCCAGCAACGCGGATGGCAACCCTCTCTACGAAGAAATCTTCGGTATGGCCAAATCCGCCGAAGCACAACGGGTGGCCGGTTCTCTGTTTGGCTCGATGCACCAAGTCCCCGAAAAAGCTGTTAGTTCTTACGTCTTCCCCTCCGGCGTTGGCATGTGGGCCGTTCCCACTATGTCCGGTTTAACCATGTCGGGTGCAGGAATGTCCGGTGTCGGTATGGGTGCTTCGATGCCACCCATGCGTCCCCGTCAATTCTGGCTGGTGGCGGATGCGGAACTGATTGTCTATGGTGCAACGGAACCCGATGCTACGGTGACTATTGGCGGTCGTCCTATCAAACTCAACTCCGATGGAACCTTCCGTTTCCAAATGTCGTTCCAAGATGGTCTAATCGATTACCCGATTAAGGCGGTTGCGGTTGACGGCGAACAAACTCGCTCGGTTCACATGAAGTTTGAGCGGGAAACCCCCTCTCGCAATACCAACACGAAGGAAGAGGCGGTTCCTGAGTGGTTCCACGGTTAGAGCGTTAAGCGTTAGCCTCGCCTCATAAACCCAAAACCCCGGTGTCATGTGACATCGGGGTTTTTAGTCGGCCTGTTCCCTATTCCCTATTCCCCATTCCCCATTCCCTGTTCCTTGTTCCCTGTTCCCTGTTCCCTGTTCCCTGTTCCCTATTCCCTTTTCCCTCCTCCTTCCCTCGCCGCTGCATTTCCATAGAGATATCTCGGACCGACGACTAATAGGGGATCTCCGGCATTATCCGGGAGATTGCGCGTTCGGGGATCAGTGGTGTCTGTTTCATCGCGCAGAAAGTCGGTGACAAAGATGACGGGCCGATCGCTCTGCCAGAGTTCTTGTAATTCCGCCGCTGAGAGGTGATAGGAAGGGGTTGGCCCCGGAAAGTCGGGCAAAATCCGAGGTTCTCCGGCATCGCTGAGAACATAGACAATGCGATAGGCCAGGTCATCATGGCCCCACACCCAACCGGGGTCTAGGGTGGGAAATTCGGGGAATCGCTGTCCCTCTGGCCCGAGATAGAAACTCATGGCCCCGGCGGCCCCGAGTTCCCGAGATCCTTCAAATACCCAAACTGTCGATTCGGGAAGTTGGGACTGGGCCTGGGTGATCAGAGGCTGTGAGGAGCGAATTTCGGCAAACCGGCCAAAGCCTTGGATGATGATGACGTAGGCGATCGCCATGGCAAGACTCAGACTCAGCCAACTGGCGATGGGTTGTCCTCGCAGCAGCAATAGTCCCGCCAACACAGCCCCGAGGCTCACACTTAGTCCTAAGGGACGAACCAAGGACTCGATTTCGGCGGGGAAGGAGTCGAGGAGGGTGGGATCGAGGAGCGTGGGGAGTTGCCAGAGACCAATGAGGAGGGCAACGCCTACGGCAATCAGGGTTACGGCAGCTAGGGCGCCTCCCCAGCCTGTGGCAATGCCTCGCCGTCCGGGGTTTGCAGTCCACCAGATGGCACAGAGGAGGATCAGGGGCGGCAGACTGGGCAAGCTGTAATAGAGTAGGCGGGAGGAGAGGGGCAAAAAGACCAGTATCGGCAGTAGGGCGGCGATCGCCAGCAGAATTAGGCCACTCCGTTGTTCGGGGCGTGACTGTTGTAAACTGACCCAAAACTGAACCAGGGTTTGGGGCAACACGAGGGACCAGGGTAAGGCCCAGACCACGGTCATCCCTAGATAGCCCAGGGCGCTCACTTGGGAGACGACGTAATCGCGGGGGTAACGGCGATCGGCCATGCGCTCTAGGTTCTCGTTGTTGACAAAATACTGCCAAAAGCCGGGATTGGCCCGTTCGACGGCGATCGCCCAGGGCAGAACCAGCAGCAACACCAGGGGAACACCAAACAGGGGCATCAGGGCTTGATTGAGCCGTCGCGGGGACTCGATGAGACTCATCACCAGCAGGGCGATCGCCGGAAACACCAACATAAAGGGTCCCTTGGCCAAAATAATGAGGCCCAAGAAGAGCCAAAACCCGATTTTATAGAGCAGGTTCGTGGGAGAGGCGGTAACGCGCCAAAGGCAATAGTAGAGGCTCATCAACAGAGATGACAGCAACAGATCGATGAGCAATTGGTGGGTAAAGATAAACCAACCGCAGGCCGTCGCCAACATCACCGCCGCGACACGTCCTGTTAAGGGCGAGACCAATTGCCGCCCCCACTGCCAGACCACAAAAATGCCCAAAGCGCCCCCTAGGAGCAACGGCAAGCGGGCTGCAAACTCATTGATGCCAAAAATGCTATAACTGAGCGCGATCGCCCAATAGAGCAAAGGAGGCTTATTGAGGTAAGGTGCGCCGTTGAGATAGGGGGTTGTCCAATCATGCCGTAGCAGCATTTCTCGGGCGACTCCGGCAAAATGGCCTTCATGGGGATCGTAGAGTCCAAAGTCTCCTAGGCCCCAACCTAAGATTGCGATCGCCACCAGAAGACTTAGCAAATCCATCCAGGTGGGTGTAACGGGTTCAATTCGGTTTAATGCCACTGTTTAACTAACGTAAGACGCGCAAAAACTCCCGAGCGATCGCGGCAATATGTTCAGCGCGATCGAGCCAATTCACGATACGGCGAGCGTTTACAAAATCGCGCCGCGATCCCAAAATATGATCATTCAAGCTATGGCCTGTATAAGACCCATCTCGCATTCCTAAAACCAGTAAATCAGCGGCAATCTCCTGATTGGCTGCCAACTCAGGATTGCCAATTAAGTCCATTCCCAAACGACCAGCCCAATAGCGATAATTGGATCGCCCAGTAATCTGGACAAAGCCTCGTCCTTTATAACGGGGACCATCTCCGGCATAGATATTCCCCAAATCTGAGCGCCATTCATAAGCCCAACCGCTGGCTAATTCGGTCATCCATTTTCCTAAATGAGATTCATGTTCAGCGGTGGCTAAAACATAGGCAATTTGTCCTAAATCAGTCACTCCATGATCTAAACACGCCGCCAAAATCAAGGGAACTGAATCACGAGCATAGACGCGGATATCAGGATAGGGAATCGAGTCTACAATACGGGAGACATCAAACTGAGACACCGGCGAGGCCCGTTCCGGTTCATAGATTGTGACTGGGCCACTCACTAACGCGGACCACGTGTCTCGTCCGACGATTCCATCAACGACTAAGCCATTGAGAGATTGAAAGCGCTTCACCCCGCCTTCGGTGTTATTCCCAAACTTACCATCGGCGATTTCATCTTGGGGAAAAATGCGGGCTTCAATCAGTAACCGTTGCAAGACTTTAACGGCCTCAGCCAGTTCTGGGTAATCGATTCCATCGCCTTTTTTGAGGACTGGATAACGGTCTAGGGGTTGAGGTGACGGGGATGGCGATGGCGATGGCGATGGGGTTGGACTACCTTGATTGAGTCCTAACTTGCTATCAATCGCCGCCCAAGTTTCTGCCCCAACAATTCCCGTCATTTTTAAGTCATTCTGCATTTGAAAGACTTTGACGGCTTTCTCTAGGGCGGAGTCGAAACGACCGTTAATGGGCTGACTAATGGGCAACAGCTTGAGTTTAATCATAATCCGTTGCAGGAGTTTGACGGGTTCGGTAAACTCCTGAGAGTCAATTCCATCGCCGGGGCGTAGCAGAGGACGTTTAACAACGGTCATGGTCGTTTAGGGTAGGTGAAGGAAACAGAGAGTTTTGGGGGATATTGGCTCGAATGAGGGTTGTGATCTCGGTGAGTTCGACTCGTCCAACCATCATCAAGAGAAACATAATTAATGCAAAATAGCCGTATCTGAGAGCCATTCGACATCAGGGGAATGCCAAAGTTTACCATCTAAGGCCATTTGTTCGATGGAACTGGCCAAACGCAAGGCTCGCAGGGCTTGTTCACCGCCAACGGAGGGTTGATTTCCGCCGCGAACACAGTTGACGAAATGTTCTAATTCAGCATGAAGCGGCTCGATGTTACTGGTGCGAACCTTCTCAATGAGTCCATCCTGACGATACAGCACTTGGCCATAGTCGGTGGAGGTGTTGGCGGTGGTTTGGCGGTGAATGAGAATTTCGTTGTTGAGGAAGTCGGCTTCGGTGAGGGAGGTTTGACAGTGAGCGGCGATGGTGCGACGTTTGCGATGGGTGACTTTGCTGGCGGTGAGGGTGGCGATCGCCCCGTTGGCAAAGCCTAAATTGGCTGTGACATAATCGAGATGAGGAGACCCAGAAATGCGACTCCCGCTGGCTGAGAGTTTCATGACGCGATCGCCAATCAGTTCTAAGATCAGATCAATGTCATGAATCATCAAGTCCAACACCACCGAGACATCGTTGGCGCGATCGGAATAGGGACTGAGACGATGGGCCTCTAAGGCCAGAACCTCTTCAGTTTTTAAGACTTTGCTGAGTTCTTGAAAGGCCGGATTGAAGCGTTCAATATGCCCCACCTGAAGAATACAGCCCGATTCCGCCGCCTGATTGACCAAGGATTCGGCTTCAGCGAGACTCGCGGCGATGGGTTTCTCGATCATCACATGCACCCCACTCTGCAAGCAATCCATGCCCACAGAATGATGTAACCGAGTCGGAACCGCCACACAAATGGCTTGCACATGGGGCAGTAAATCGCGATAATCCTCGAAGAACTTCACCCGGTACTTGCTGGCTGTATCTAAACCGCGATCGACTTGAACATCAGCAACCCCAACCAACTCAACATCCTTGAGGAGATTCAACACTCGGGTATGGTGTTGCCCCATATTCCCGACTCCGACTACCCCCATCCGGAGTGGTTCCGGTTGGTTCATCCCCGCCGTACTGTTCGGATAATTCACAAGTTAGACTCTGGTGACGTGCATGGTGTGTCCTCTCTCAGTCCAAGGTGAGAGTGCCTCGGGACGCGATCGCGACCTAAAGCTACCCAGAATGGTATCACAACACTTTGATTTCAGCCGATGGCCAGTCAAGCCAAGAAAGAATCCCCGTTCCTCAAATCAGCAAGAACGGGGACTGTGGAACACCGAGAATCATCTAACCAAAGGTAGAGCCATTCCAGCCCCACATCGCGCCCTTGGCATCAGCAAACTCAATATAAATCCGTTTCCCAGGAACGCCTAGCCGGGACTCAATTTCTTGACAAAAATCAGCACTCATGGACTTCGTCTGAGCCGAACTCATTGAGCCAATACTTTTAACCTCGACAAAACAAACCGGGTCAAGGGTTCCGCCAAAGGTCATCGGCACATCGGCTTCAAAGGCGGTCATTACGTAGGATTCTGATTTACCGAGATGTCCCGATAGCTTGGAGGATAGGACTTGTAACATTCCTTCGACAGCCGCTTTATCGGGAGCGGGGGCAGAGGTTTTAACTTGGATTAAAGGCATCGGGGAAGAAGGGAACAGGGAACAGGGAACAGGGGGGAGAAGGCAACAGGTAATAGGCAACAGGCACAACTTCTCCATCGGAGAGGTTAGCCGCCGTAGTTCCAGCCAGTGCTTTCGAGGGAGAGAATCTCTCCTTCGCGGTGAACGCCTGCTGCGATGACTTCGCCGACGAAGACGGTATGATCTCCTTTCTCAACAGAACCGACCACCTGACATTCTACATAGCCGAGAGAGTCTTTAATAATCGGACAGCCCGTTTCGGCGGTGTAAAATTCGACATCCTCAAATTTGTTGCCGACGCGGCTTTGAGGCTTGAAGAATTTTTGGGCGAGGTCTTTTTGCCCGAGTTCCAGGAAACTTAGACTAAACACGCCGCTGGATTTGAGCATTTCGTGGGAACCGCTGTCATTTTTGACGCAGTTGACGATGAGCGGCGGTTCAAAGGAGGACTGCATCACCCAACTGGCGGTAAAGCCGTTGAGGTTATCGCTGTTGATATCCTTCACGCCGCAAATATAGAGAGCGTGGGGGATTTTGCGGAGTAGGGTTTTCTTGGCTGCTTTTTTGTCGTCGGTATCTAGCATGATGTTTTTTGGGGAATAGGGAACAGGGGAGAAGAAGGCAAAAGGCAAGAGGCAAAAGGCAAGAGGGGCGTACCGCAAGTGACGCACCCGCCGAAAGGCTCTAGCTGCTTTGGATGTTGGGGGACATTTTGGGCGAGAGGGATAGGGGTGTATCTTGTTGAGTTTCCCCGGCCCAGGCTCGATAGTCGGCAATGAGATGACGGGTGAGCCGCTGTTTAACGGTATGTAACACACTGGCCAGGAGTGTGTTGCCTGTGGCATCGATGATGGGTTTGGGGGTCAGCCAGAGGGCGGGGGGCATATCCACGCCGACTTTGAGGTCGGCTTTCCCGTACAGGGTGGTTTTGCCGTTGTGGGTGTGGGGTTCGAGTCGCCCCACTAAGTCCAGGGAAAACCGCTGGTTGATGTATTCAACGCCGCGAATTTCACAGCCAACGGAACGTAGCTTGACGGTTCCTTGGGCATCGGCCCAAACTCGCATATCTACGGTTGGCTGAAGGGTCAGCATTAGGAAATGCAAGGGACGCATTTTGAGGCGGAAACAGTCCGCACTCAGGACATCCACTCGACTCGGGTCAACTAGGGCGGTGACCAGCCGCTGAGGTTGCCGCAGGTAATGCTGAATGGGAATGGGTTGGTCGGGGACGGGAATTTCGACGGGGACAGAAGAGGTGAAGCGGCTACGCATAACATCCGCAAAAAAGCAACATCAAGTAAACGGTTCTTAACAAAATTATACAATCAATCCGCTGCCATGGGTATCCCTCTCAGGTTAGAACCGGGCAGGGAGAGCCAGGAAACGCTTTGGTAGGAAAGGGTTTAGGCTATTCTTCCGTGTTTTCCGATCCTACTGCACGCTTTAGGTTTCTTTGCCAAAACGTTACATTTTTTAGGGGCGATCGCCTAAACTTTAACAAACCTTCATTTTTCGCCAAGTCTTTAATCTGAACTATCTCCGGCCGATTTCAGGCCTAAAAAGCCTGAATCCAGGCTTTGACCTCATACTCAGTCCAAATGCCATGTTTCGAGTAGGGGTCATTCTCAATCAGTTGACGAACGCTGGCCTCGTCTTCGGCCTCATAGATGCCAAACACCTGGGTGTTGTCGGCGGTGGGGCCAAGGGTGACGAGAATACCGGAGTCTTTCTGTTGGGCCAGTCCGTCTAAGTGGGCTTGGCGATAGGGTTGTCGTTTTTCTAGGGCATTCTCGCAATAGCGGCCCCAAAGGATATATTTAGCCATAGTTTCGGGGGTCAAATTTTCGGGGGTCAAATTTTCGGGAGTCAAATTTTCGGGAGTTAAATTTTCGGGAGTTAAATCTGGAGAACAGGGGTCATCGGGTTAGGTGACCGATGACTTGCGTAGAAAGGGAATCAGCCGTTTGCCCACATCCTCGGACCAGTGTTCTTGGGGGTAATGGGCGGCTTCGGGAAGGCTGACAAAATCGCCATTCTCAAGTCGTTGACTGAAGGCCTGGGCCGGTTCGGGGGCCAACCAGGGGTCTACCATGCCCCAAATGACGAGGGTGGGTTGACTCCAGGAGGCGAAACCGTCGCTAATTTCGCTCATGGCGGTCTTCAGTTGCAGATTTTGCAGGGTATAGAGAAGCGATCGCCCGGAATCGGAGGTTTTCAGCCAGGGACGACGATAGACATCGAGATCTTCGTCGGGGATGACAAAGCCGCTACCGGCTTCGAGGGTGCGGTCAATCAGCAGGGGGTCTTGAGTCATCATGTCCCCGACGAGGGGAAAACTCATTTGTTTGAGTTTCCAGGGGAGTTTAGCCTCGGGGGAGAGGGGGGCGTTGAGGATGGCTAGACGGTCGATGCGATCGCGGTGGCGTAGGGCGTATTGTAGGCCGACGGACCCGAGGAAGCCCTGTACGACTAAGGAGATGCGATCGAGTTCCATGGCATCGAGAAAGCCCTGTAATGCCTCGATAAAGGCATCAGGAGTATAGGCAAAGTCTCGTTTTTGCGGTTTATGCGATCGCCCGAATCCCAGCCAATCTGGGGCAATTCCCTGAAGTCCCTGACTAGCTAAATCCGGGAGTAAAGCACTCCAACTGTAGCCAAGGGAGGGCAAGCCATGAAGGAAGACCACCGGCGGACGCTCAGGGGGATTGGGGGGATGCACCTCGCGGTAAAACCAATCCCCAGATGGAGTTGTAATAATTTTCTCGTCAACGGCCACAGTAATCTTAAGTAATGTTTTAAACAGTGCCGCAATCCAAAGGGGCGATCGCGTTCGTAGTATCTTAGCAAGCTTCAGGACATTAAGAAAAGGACATTAAGAAAAGGACATTAAGAAAAGGACATTAAGAAACCAAGATATAGCAATACTAGGGATGGATAGGACAGAAACGAGCGAGGGGCGATCCCTCGTCGTTGCCCTTTTCCGGCCAAGATTGTCCTAAGCGAACCGGCCCTTGCTATCGGTTATTGCCTCATCTCTTTTAGTTAAACTCCTTGAACAAAACGGCGTCCCCATAGAATGAGAACGCCGTTTTCATTAGACAAAACCAAGACTTGATGGCGGTAAAACTTCAACCGCTATCACAGGGTTATAAAAGACAGGGTTATAAAAGCCAATTAGCTGCTTAAAATTCCATTTCAGCCGCTTGAACCTTCTCAACTTGTTTCTTCTTGAGAACCAGCATGATTTGAGCCAAAGCAACCAAGGCAAAGAAGCCTAACAAGCCCTGAATCCGAGCTGGATTTTGTAGGACAATTTCCGTATCCTTCTGACCAAAACCACCCACATTGGGGTCAGTCGTCAGCACATCGCCAGCGGCGACGGTGTCACCCACCGAGGCCAAGATCTCGGGACCGGGGGGAACCGACTCGACGACTTCAGACCCGTCTTCAGTGTCTAAGGTGACGGTATAGCCACCCTCATCATTGGGGTCAATGGCGGTAATGGTTCCAGCATGTTCAGCCTTGTAAGCAATGTTATTGCTGTTATTACCGGCCGGATAGATTTGACCGCGACCCCGGTTACCCGCCGCGTGAACAGAATACTTACCAAAGTTAACCGAGGAATCGCGATTGGGGTCAGGAGACAGAACCGGGAAGACCAATTCCTGATGTTCCTCACCCGGGAGAGGGCCGACGAGAATCACATTCTCTTGGTCGGGGGTATAGCTTTGGTAGAAAATGCCTTCGACTTCTTCCTTGAGTTCTTCAGGAATGCGCTCTTCGGGAGCAATCTTAAAGCCTTCGGGGAGCATCAGCACGGCACCGACATTCAAGCCAGCCTTACTACCGTCACCCAGAATTTGCTGCTTGGAGGTGTCGTAAGGAACCTTGATAACCGCCTTAAAGACGGTATCGGGAAGCACTGACTGAGGCACCTCAACATCCATCGCTTGTTCAGCCAGGTGACAGTTGGCGCAAACAATGCGTCCAGTGGCTTCGCGGGGGGTTTCTGGGGCCGTTTGTTGAGCCCAGAAGGGGTAAGCGGCTGCGGCTTGAGGGACGAGGACATCACTGGCCACAAAGACAGCCGCTGCTGCCAAGCTAACCAGAAGTCCTTTCCTCGCCAGGGTCATCAAAGGGGCGAACAGTTGTGTCGCCCAAGCACTAGAGTATTTCATCAATTGTGACAACGTTCTCTTCTCTCAATGGCTAGGGGAATTCTCAAAATAATCTCTCCCCAGAGGGGAGAGGTTGGGGGAGCGTTAAACCCACCAGGGTGTTTCCTGAGTGCGGAAGTCTTCTTCAGTCCACTCGGCGAGAACCACATTATCGTCCTCTGCTACGTCCACATGGACTAATGCCAGAGACAGAGGAGCGGGACCGCGAACCACTTTACCCGACTTGTTATACTGAGACCCGTGACAGGGGCAGATAAATTTCTCTGCACTCGCATTCCAGGGAACCACACAGCCGAGGTGAGTGCAAATGGCGTTGAGGCCATAATCGGCGATCGCCTGTTCGCCTTCAACGACGATGTAGGTCGGATCTCCTTTGAAGCCTTGAGTGAGGACGCGATCGCCCACATTGTGTTCAGCGAGGAAGCTAGTCGCTTTCACATCATTGCCGAGGGCATCTTTAGCGACGATACTGCCACCACTACCACCACTCGACGGGGGAATAAAGTATTTAACGACGGGGTACAGCGCACCGAGAGCCGTTCCGGTAACTGCACCAAACGTCAGAAAGTTCATGAATTGCCGTCGTCCCATGGAGGGGACATCGGTTGAGCCGGAAGCCTGAGTCATGGAGCTATTTACGTATTATGGTTGTATCTGATTTTGCTTAACAAACGGCATCACCGTTTCATCTGCGCCCATTGCCGTGAGAACACCAAGCAGGACGCACACCGTTTGGGATTGTATCGGATCAAGTGTCCCGTCGCGAGCAAAAAAAATGAAAATGGCGCAACACTCGTTCATAATACCACGCTGGAGGGGCCAAAAAAGGGGGGGGGATCGCTGGATTCGGCTTTCCTGAAAAATCGAGACCGGGCCGGCCAGAATCCATGAAGAAATGTAAAATACAAGCCATAAGCTGCCCGAGCGATCGCGATCCGAGCCAGATATCAGCCAGTAACGCCTCCCATGCCCAACTCAACCGATCAAAGCCAACCCATCGTGACTGGACCTGAGTTACACCAACTCCTACTCAACAAGTGGGGCTGTTCCTACGATCTACAACTGCGCCGCCGCCAAGGCAAAATTTTTTTACAGGTGATGTGGAAATATCTCGAACAAGCGTCATTTCCTCGTTCAGCCGACGACTATGCCCAACATCTTGAGCAGATTGCCGAATATCTCAATGCTTGGAACAGTGCCGAGGTGATTCGTCAATATATCAGCGAGACTCGCGAACGTCCTCGCCTCGGTAAAGCCGTCAGCATCCCCATCGATCCAGGCCAACGGAGTTCCGAATGGTTTGTGGACAATTAAATCTCCCGATACATCTCCTGAAGGCTCAGCAAGAGATCGTCTTGTCCAATGTCATCTTGTCCAATCTCAACGAGATCAATCTCAACGAGGTCCTCAACGAGGTCAATCTCGACGAGATCAATCTCAACGAGATCAATCTCAACGAGGTCAATCTTTAGCGTGCATCATCTCCAACGACGTCTCGGCCGTCTACTCCCGAGTCTCCTGCTGCTAGTTCTGTCTTTGATCACCGTTGTCACTTTCTCAACGGCCCGTCCCGAGAGGGTTGAGGGGCAAACGCCCCTACCCATTCCCATCCAACCCCTACAACTGACCGAAAACACTGCGCCAGTGCGTCTCAACGGGCGTACAGTTTTCGAGATCAGTTCACCGCCGTCGAATCCCGACGAACCGCGCACAATCCCCAGCTTAGAAGACCGGGTGCGTGAAGTTGAGCGCAAGTTAAGTCGCATAGTTGAGGGGGGCTTCGATCCTGACTCTCTGCAAGTGAGGGCTCAACAAGACTGGAACACTAATCAATATGTCATCAGCGTCTATGACGACGGTAATCTAGGGTCTCCCGAAGAACCTGAAAGAATTGTCACGGTGACTCGGTTTGACGCTCAGGTGGCCGATCGCAACCCCGAGGCTCTAGCGGAGGACTGGGCCGATCAAATTGAAGAAGCCTTACGACTCGCGTACCAGGAACGTCTCCCGGAAGCCCGAAAACAACGCTGGGAAACCGCCCTCATTCTAGCGGCCATTATCGTCGTTCTCAGCCCACTCATTGCCCTGTTACAACGGCGTACAACCGGCCATTATCAAGATCTCTCGCGACAACGACATCCTGAGAACCTACAACCTCCAGAAGATGCTCTCGTCGAGGAGAATGAGGCGGCCGGGATGGGAAGCCGAGTGCAATTTCTGCGGGCGATGATGCCGCAAATTGTCTTAGAACGGCGCATCAGCATGGTGATTTTGCTGCGGCGGGTGTTGCTGTTTTTGCAGTTGGCTCTGTGGATTGGGGGAACGATCTTGATTTTGTCTCAGTTTCCCGAAACACGAGCCTATGCGGCTTGGTTGCAGGAATTTCCCGTTCAGATTTTGGGGATTTGGCTATTTGTGGCGGTGGCCAACAAACTTACGGATGTGTTGTTTGACAATATCTTGCAATCCTGGGTTGAACAAGAATCCCTCAATCCCACGGCCTCAAAACGCTTTATCCTGCGTGCGCCCACCCTAGCCGCCGCCTTAAAGGGGATGACAAGCTTCATTGCTGGCTTAATCGGGGTGATTTGGTTTTTGGCGCTGCAAAACTTCCCCCTCGATTCCCTGATTACCGGGGCCGGGATTTTCGGTGTGGCGTTGACGATTGTCTTCCAGAACCTGATTAAAGACCTCATTAACGGGATTCTCATTCTCTGGGAAGACCAATTTGCGGTGGGGGATGTGATTGATGTGGGCTATGGCCCCGGCTTTGTGGAATATATGAACCTGCGCGTGACTCGCCTGCGGGGAGAAGGGGGCCGACTCAGTACGGTTCCCAATAGTCAAATTGAGGTGGTGCATAACCTCAGCAAAGAATGGTCTCGGATTGACTTCCAGATTTGGATTAGTCACGATGCAGATGCCCTAGAAGCCATTCAAGTGATGCGGCGGACGATGGAGGAGATGCAAGCCGATCCCGATTGGACTGAGTCAATTATTGAGCCGACCATGTTAGCTGGGGTGGAGAATCTCGATGAACGAGGAACCCAACTGCTGATGTGGACGAAGACCAAACCTCTGCAACAATGGGCCGTACAACGGGAGTATCGCCGTCGTCTGAAGCTGGCGTTTGAGGAAGCGGGGATTGGCATCGCTATTCCCAAACAGATGCTCTGGTTCAAAGAACCTGCCTCGGATGGGCATAATGATGGGCATGATGAGGACAATCACCACTCTCTCCCTCAGCCGAAATGACGCGCACCGTTCGCATCACCCCCTAAACGAATCAACTCAGGAGACTATTATGGGACTCAAACTTCATATTGGTGGCCAAGAACCCCATCCCGACTGGAAAATTGTAGATATTGAGGAACGCCCCGAAGTCGATTTTGTCGGGGATGCTGCTGATTTAAGTCAATTTGAGGATAATTCCGTCGAAGCGATCTATGCGAGTCATGTGTTGGAACATTTCCACCACAGTTTGAATAATGAGTTACTGGTGACCCTGAGTGAATGGCATCGGGTGCTAGAACCTGGAGGCAAATTGTTTATCAGTGTTCCCAATTTGCAAACCCTTTGTTGGCTCTATCTCAATCCTAATTTGATGGCGTTTGAACGGCTGCATCTGATGAGCATTATGTTCGGCGGTCAAACCAATGAGTTTGATGTACATCGGGTTGGCTTTGATTTTGAAACCTTAGCCATTTATTTGGAAGAAGTGGGGTTTGAGGAGTATGAGGAGTTGACGGAGTTTAATCTTTTCAAAGATTGCAGTAGTTTACGAATTATGGATACGTTAATTAGCCTGAATATGGCAGTCACGAAGACGGTCAATGATGAAGAAGCGTAGGGCGATCGCCCACTAAATACGACGGCCCTAAATACGACGACCCTAGGTCGATGAGTGTCCCCAGTCTGGAAATAGGCGTTGACATTGCCATTGTCCGTCAACCTGTCGCCACCGCAGTAACTGGTGAGCTGAAGCCCCCAGCAGATTGCTCGATTGTCCGATCGCCGCTCGGGGAGCGACGGTGGCCAGGGAAATGGCCGTTTCGATGTCACACAGGCCCCAGTTGACGAGGTTAAGAGCGCCATCGAGGAGCGATCGCGTGGTTCCGGCCAAGGTTCCATCGGCCAGTCGCGCGGTTCCCTGTTTGACCTGAATTTCCCGGCAATCCCAGGGATAAACGCCATCGGGGAGTCCCAGGGGTGCGAGAGCATCACTGACGAGAAACAGATGCTCAGGAGCGGCGTTGAGCAATAGCTGTAACATCATCGGACAGATATGTTCTCCATCAGCAATCACCCCACAGGAGATCCCCGATCGCAGCAAAGCGGCCCCCAGCAAACCGGGTTCTCGGTGATGTAGGCCCCGCATGGCATTAAAGGCATGAGTCACCATAGTGGCTCCTTGGTCAAAGGCTTGATTCGCTTGGGCGGCTGTGGCCAAGGAATGGCCCAGACTGACGCGAATCCCGCGCCGTTGCAACTCGGCGATCGCCTCACCAGTGGGATCGAGTTCAGGGGCCAAGGTCATCAGGCTCACCGTTGCCCCACCTGGGCCTAACACTCGTTCGAGGTGATCTCGGGTTAGGGGCAACAAATACTCTTGGGGATGAGCGCCCCGTTTTTGCGGGTTTAAACAGGGGCCTTCTAAATGGAGTCCTAACACCTGAGCGGTTGGGGCGTGGGGGAGTTGGCGGGCCATAAAGGTCTCAAAGGTGGCGATCGCGGTGCGAAACCTCTCGGGGGAGGTGGTGACGAGGGTGGGGAGATAGGCATCGACGCCCGCCTGCCAGAGATAGCGGCTGATGGCCTCTAACTCGGGCAGATGCTCCGGGGTCACATCGGGAAAGGCCAAGCCTAAAGCACCGTTAATCTGGAGATCGCAACCTCCGAGGGAAATCCAGTCTTCACCGCAATCGAGATGGGTTCCTGGGGCATTTAGGGGGTGCTGTGAGGATGTTGGAGAGGGGGTTGGTATGGCTGAAGTCGGACCAATGGCGGTAATGCGTTGCTCGTCTAGGGCGATCGCCTGGGGTTGCCCCGATGAGGTCCCCTCGGGTCCCTTGTATCCCGGCACATTGCCCCGAATAATCGTTACAGCCATGGTTCCACTCTCGTCTGAGTACGACTCAGCCATTCTATCAATGACCAGTTCTAGCCCCGATCGCGCCCCCAATCAACCCCAAATCGGCATCATTATGGGGAGCGATTCCGACCTGCCGACCCTGAATGCTGCCATTGAGATTTGCCAACAGTTTCAGGTTCCCCATGAAGTGGCGATCGTCTCGGCGCACCGCACCCCTGAGCGTCTGTTTGACTACGCCAAAACCGCTCATGAGCGAGGGTTAAAGGTAATTATTGCCGGGGCCGGAGGTGCGGCCCATTTACCGGGGATGGTGGCGTCCTTAACGCCTCTACCCGTCATTGGCGTTCCGGTCGCCACCCGCCATTTAGGGGGTCTCGACTCCCTCTATTCCATCGTGCAGATGCCTCGGGGGATTCCCGTGGCGACCGTGGCGATCGGCAATGCCCAAAATGCCGGGTTGCTGGCCGTACAGATCTTAGCCAGCCAAGATCTAGCCCTGCTGCAACAGGTCCAACAGTATCGTCAAGATCTCAAAACATCAGTTCTGGACAAACAAGAGCGGCTCGATGACCTCGGTGCCGCCGCTTATCTACAGCAAAAAAATAGTTAGGCATATCTTCACCTAACCTGGCGATTCTGGCGGGAGTTTCGCCAAGAAATCGGCAAAAATCAGCAAGTTTTCCCAGAGATTCCCGGCGATCGCCAACACAATGTATTGTCTGATACAGAATAAACCCTACGAGAATTGGTGCAATCAGTGTGACTCAACTGCACAACTCCGCTTCTCAATCTCAACGGGAGCGCAAGGGTACACAAGCTTGAGCTTTGGACGCCATCAGAGATTGCCGAGTGTTCCCAGCGCGAGTGTGCTGTGTCGGAAACCGATCCATTTGCTTAATCTCAATCCAAAGTCTAAAACATGACATCTAAGATTACCCTCAGATCACGACATGGAGCGTCACCGGGGCGAGTGCGCGGCAGCAACCGTAACTCAGCCTTGGTAAAACTCCTGACCCTTGGCCGCCGAGTTCCCATTTATTGGCTCGCCTGTATTCCTCTAACCGCTTTAATTTTAGGCGTTTGGGACTTAGCGGCAACCGCCGCAGATCCCCAAGGGATTGAAGTTCTCGAAGAGGTTGACGCGGCCTACGTTCAAGGTGTCCTCAACACCGTTTGGATTCTCGTCGCCTCCGTGTTGGTTATTTTCATGAACGCGGGTTTCGGAATGCTCGAAACCGGGATGTGTCGTCAGAAAAATGCCGTCAACATCCTCTCGAAAAACCTGATTGTTTTTGCCCTAGCCACAATTGCCTACTGGGCGATCGGATTTTCTCTGATGTACGGTGAAGGAGCCACTGGTGAAGGCTCAACAGCCTTCATTGGCTTCGGCGGTTGGTTCCTCAGCAGTGGAGATCCCGCCACCTACGGACTCGATCCTTTCCCCGGTGGTCTGCCGATTTCGGTCTCCTTCTTATTCCAGGTGGCGTTTGCTGCAACCGCCGCCACCATCGTCTCAGGAGCTGTCGCCGAGCGGATTAAATATGATGCTTTCCTGATTTTCAGCCTCTTGCTGACGGGAATTTTCTACCCCATTTCGGGCCACTGGGTGTGGTCAGGGAATGGAATGCTGACCTCCTTTGGTCCTGAAGGTGCTTGGTCGTTCGGAGACTTCGCCGGTTCGACGGTGGTTCACTCCGTCGGCGGTTGGGCCGCCTTAGTGGGAGCTTCCATTCTCGGCCCTCGGATGGGTAAATATGAAGATGGTCAGCCCCGCGCAATTCCCGGTCATAACCTCAGCCTGGCCACCCTCGGCTGTCTGATTCTCTGGATTGGCTGGTTTGGCTTCAACCCAGGTTCTGAGTTAGCAGCTACATCGAACATTGCCTATATTGCGGTCACCACCAACCTCGCTGCGGCAGCGGGTGGGGTAACCGGAACCTTTACCTCTTGGTTTCGCGATGGTAAGCCAGACCTCTCGATGACCATTAACGGTATCCTGGCTGGATTGGTTGCCATTACCGCCGGTTGTAATGTCATGCCCTACTGGGGTGCGGCTCTCACCGGTGCTATTGGCGGGATTCTGGTCGTGTTTGCAGTCTCCTTCTTTGACCGAGTTGTCAAAATTGACGACCCTGTTGGCGCGATTTCGGTTCACCTGGTTAACGGAATCTGGGGAACCCTAGCCGTGGGGATCTTCGGCGGTGGCAACTTCATCGCTCAACTGATTGGTGTTCTAACAATTGGTGGCTTCACCGTTGTCCTGAGTTTCATCTGTTGGTATGCCGTTGGGGCCGTCGTCGGTGGTATTCGCGTCGGCGAGGAAGAAGAGTTCAACGGTCTCGACATCGGCGAACATGGCATGGAAGCGTATCATGGTTTCTTGAAAGAAACGGCTATGGGCGGAATGTCCTCATCTAAGTCGAGCGGTATGCCCTAGTCGTATCGGCATCGTTGATTCGATTGAATCTGGCTTAATTCGGTTTAATTCCCCTAAACAACCGGTTTCACGTTTCACTGTGGAGCCGGTTGTTTTCTGTTGTACCCTCATCGCCTACCGAGGCCGACCATAACAGTACGCCCCTTGCCCCTTGCCTCTTGCCTCTTCTTCCCCTGTTCCCTGTTCCCTGTTCCCTGTTCCCTTCTTTTGCCTCTTGCCTCTTGCCCCTTGCCTCTTGCCTTCTCCCCCCCATGACGCACAATGAAAGTTGCACCTGTCTTGCGATCATAGCCTGTGTCTAGAGTATCGAAGCCTATCCCAGCCTGGGGCATTCTCTCCTTGGTTACGAATGGCATGTTGTTAGTGGCCGTGGCGATTCTAATTGGGCGACAACAGTCCGAACGGTCTTTGCCTGTGCAGGATGGTCATACCTTAGCCACCATTGAAACGAGTCCCACACCTCGCCCGACGGCCCGGCCAACGGCCTCTCCTCAGCCTCAGGTGGGGGAGTTACCCCGTGCCACCTATCAAGATTGGCTCGAACGGCTCGAACAGGAGGCTGAGGCGATCGCCGCTACGTCCCCAGAACGCCTCTATGTGCTAGCCGGAGACTCAATTAGTCTTAGTTTTCCTGAGTCGTTACTGCCACTCGATGTTACTTGGCTCAGACAGGCGATTTCAGGGGAAGGGTCCGAGGGACTCTATGAACGACTCCCCCTGCTCGATAACACTCGTCCCGATAAGATTTTTGTGATGATTGGCATCAATGATCTGCTGCGGGGAGAGGACGACGAGACGATTCTGGAAAATCACCGCAAAATCATCAAAGATATCCTTTGGATTCATCCCAATACTGAGGTAGTTGTTCAGTCGATTTTGCCCCACAGTGGCGAGGATGCGACCTGGGAGGGACGGGAGAAACTGCGAGATCTGCCGAATGAGCGTATCCAACGACTCAATGAACGCTTAGCGGCGATCGCCGACGTTGAAGGGGCCACCTATCTCAACCTCTATCCTCTATTTAGCGACGACGCCGGTTATCTCAAAGCTGAGTTCACCACTGATGGACTGCACCTGAATGAACAGGGATATGAACTCTGGCGTATGGCGTTGATTATTGCCGAGACGTTGTAGGGGGAGAAGGGAACACCGGAACACCGGAACACCGGAACACCGGAACAGGCAATAGGGAATTGCCATAAGCTCCCGTGAACTCGGTACAATGACACCAACTCGGAAATTCACCCGAAAATCGACTGACTGACGATCGCGAACCCCGATTCAATTCACTCATTCAATTCACTCATTCAATTCACTATGGATACCAAAGCCTTTAAGCGTTCCCTCCAACAATCAGAAAACTATCACCGTCGTGGTTTCGGGCGCGAGGTTGAAGTCGAGGGACTCCTACAAACCGAATATCAGAGTGATCTCATCGGCGAGATTCGCGCCAACCAGAACCGCCTAGAACGAGATCAGGTCACCATTCGTCTGGCTGAAGCCTTCGGCTTTTGTTGGGGAGTTGAGCGGGCCGTGGCGATCGCCTACGAAACCCGCAGTCACTTCCCCAGCGAGCGAATCTGGATCACCAACGAAATTATCCATAATCCCGGCGTCAACCAACGGCTACGGGAGATGAATGTGGGATTCATCGAGGTGATCGATGGCGAAAAAGACTTTTCTGGCGTTCAAAAAGGCGATGTGGTCATTCTTCCCGCCTTCGGGGCCACCGTTCAAGAAATGCAGCTTCTCGATGAACGGGGTTGCACCATTGTCGACACCACCTGTCCCTGGGTGTCCAAGGTTTGGAACAGTGTTGAAAAACACAAGCGACGTAACCACACCTCAATTGTTCATGGCAAGTATAAACATGAGGAAACCCTAGCCACCACCTCATTTGCCGACAAATACCTGGTCGTCTTGAACCTCAAGGAAGCCGAATATGTGGCCAACTACATTCTCCACGGTGGCGACAAAGCCGAATTTATGGACAAGTTCCAAAACGCCCATTCTGAAGGCTTTGACCCTGATCGCGACCTCGACTGTGTGGGAATTGCCAATCAAACCACGATGCTGAAAAGCGAAACGGAGCAAATTGGCAAACTCTTCGAACACACCATGTTACAAAAATATGGGCCAACGGAGTTCAACCAACATTTCATGTCCTTCAACACCATCTGCGACGCCACTCAAGAGCGTCAGGATGCCATGTTGCAACTGGTGGAAGAAGACTTGGATGTGATTGTGGTGATTGGTGGGTTTAACTCGTCCAATACCACTCATTTACAAGAGATTGCGATCGAGCGAGAGATTCCCTCCTATCATATCGATTCTGCCGATCGCATTGGCCCAGGAAATCGCATTGAACATAAACCCTTGGAACGCGATGAACTAGAAGTCACCGACAATTGGCTCCCCGACGGTCATCTCATCGTCGGTGTCACCTCGGGAGCTTCAACGCCGGATAAATCGGTCGAAGAAACGATCGCCAAAATCCTGCATCTTAAAGCCAAGGTTCCTGTAACTCGTTAATTTTCAATAATTCTCAATCATCATTCAGGGAACAGTGAGAATTTTTCGCTGTTCCCTATTCTTGTCTTTTTCTCCTTTGTTTCGTTGGCTTTTTCCCTCGTTTATTCTATTCCCTGTTTCTTTCTAAAACGAAAATGTCTCAACCAAACTTACTGTATTTCGTTGTAGCTTTAGTTTAAAAATTTCATCAGGTTCAACACTAAACTCTAAGCGTAATACAGACGTTCCGCGAGCTTGAGTTTGCATTACAATATCATCCATTTCATCAAGAATCATCATACTTAAATCTGAAGGGAGAGCCGCACCTGTGGCGGGAATCAGTCGCACTCGGACATCAATTTCCTGGTCACTGAGAGGATAGACACCCACTTCTAAGGCGATAGTTTGTCCATCACTAAATTGAAGACGTTTAGCTCGTTGAATGGCCGGTTCAGTTGAGGGAGTGCGGAAGGCGATCGCCGGGACAGATTGCGTATCTTCAGCGATAAACTCCTCAGAAATATCCTCCCAACCTTCGTCAAACTTATCCTGAAACCAGTCCCGTAAACAAATTAAGGGAGTTGCAGTTAAGGCGTTTTCTAGCACCCCAAAGAGGCGTTCAAGACTATCCCAATTCGCCAGAGTTGTTTCCGCTGAGGATAGAGTGTCTCGGAAGCCAAGAAGATACGCCTCATCATCGGTTGAACTGAAGCCAACAGCGACATAGCCGAGGCGATTGCTTAAGGCTTCCGGGGAACTTTGTATAGTTAAGGTATCAGCTCGATTATAGACGGTTTGAGGGTCTGCGATCGCCGGCTCAACCAACGCACATTCTAAACATCCCAATCCAGGAATCGGAAGTTCAGCCACATCCGCCAGTAATTGCTCAATGGGATTGCAAAGTCCACTGGCTGTTATGTCTGTTGTAATCCCCATACAATCCGTATAAAAACGAACCGCATAGAGCGCCAAAATCTGGCGATAGATACGATTCGCCTTAGCAGAATCAGAATAGCGTTGACTACAGCTTGTCGCCACTTGGCGCTGCTGCTGGGTCAATGGAACGGTAAATATCAGATTCGTCGTCATCGGTTTAATAGACTCTTGTTCAAGGTTGACACGATTAAAAATCATAACGAATGGGTTTTGCGAATTGAAGTTTCAATATAGGGTGCAAGGCGACGCAGAGAAGTATGATAAAAGGTGCTTAGAGTTGACATTTTAATTGAAAACTCTTCCGATATCTCTTGCCATTGATAGCCATCCAACCGTCTTAAGACCAGTTTCTGAAAGTTGACTTCAGGAGATTTAGGGAGACAGCACTCGCGAAATCGGCCATCAACATCGTCCTCAAGACACTCACGAACCAACTGAGATAAAAAGGGTTTTTCATCTCCCAACACTATAGCCCATTGTGATTTCGAGACCAGGCGTTCCTCGAACGGCTCCATCACAACCGGTTTGTTGTTTCTCCTTCTTTGGTCCGATACCTCTCGAAAAAAACGGCGTTCCAATAGCATATTGGCCCATCGCATCACCGAAGCTAACTTGATGTCATACTCATCAATCGAGCGACAAATGTAGTAAAACAAACTTTGTAGCGCTTCGGCGCGGTAATCGTGATATCGATCCGGAGATAAGCCAATTCCAGAAGGATAGATCAGACGACCCGAATGAATCATTCCGTTAATGAGTCGAGTTAGTGCGACTTGTCGAGCCTGGCTTCCGGGAGGGTTACCTTGTGCATCTAAAGCAAGTTGATTCAACTGTTCGTCATCCATAGTCAGGGTCTATCGGAGGCCTGGGAGTCACAGCACAGACACCGCAAATCTCTAACTCAATCAGCAATTTAATGAGTTATGGGATTCCTCGGCGAACTATGACATTTGGCGATACTCTCTGGGGTGTTCCTAAATCTGTCGGTTTCAGAAGACGATTTTTACGGGAATCCTGGAAATTTGTTACAAAAGTTCATAAAGCCTTGAGCAAAGTTGTAATTCGAGGTGGCGGGAATGCTAGGCTAAATGGGGATTTAGGGAAAATATAGGAATTTACCCGTCCTTTTTATTGACATTTATATTTTTTTGTGGTATAGGAGGCGTATCAATGAGACAATTTTCGGCTCACAAGACTCAAACAAGGACTCAAATCAGGACTCAAATCAGGACTCAACTCTGGCTGTTGGCGATCGCCACTCCCCTCATGTTGCTCAGCGGCTGTCAGACCCCATCATCGGGGGATCTCTCCCAGGAGACCCCAACCCCCGAAGTCCAGGAAGACTCCCGCGACTCCCAATCCGAGCCACCGTCCCAAACAGCACTCAACACCCCCCCAACAGAGGAATCCCCAGAAGACGTCTTAAACGAGTCTTCATCTGACAATCAACCCGACCCCCCCCTGGAGGTCGCCGAGGGAGTCACAGAGTCCAACGTGACCGACTCCAACACCGACTCCAACACCGACTTAAATACAGACTCCAACACCGACTTAAATACAGACTTAAATACAGACTCCAATCCCGAACCAGCGGAGCCTGCACCTCTATTTTCCGAAGTTCTGCAACAGGTGGAGTCCACAACCGAGATCCCGGTTCGGCTTCCGAGTGAGATTCCCCTCACCGACAATGACGAACTTCCCATCTTTGTCGAAGCCGAAGCCGACGCAGACAGTTACCAAATTTATCTATCCCTGGCTCCCAACTGTCGAGGCGCCACCGCCTGTTCCTATGGCTTCTTCGCCGCCAGACGCACCAGCGATGACGACTATTACGGAGTTGGGGAGGAGTTCCAAGAGAGCATTCCCCTCGATAACGGAATTACAGGAAACTTTAACCCCATGATGTGCGGTGCATCCTGTTCCCCCCCAGTCATTGAATGGTCTCAAGAGGGAGTTCGCTATCGCATCGCGCTCAAAGGCGTTAGTGGCGATGACGCGGAGGCCTTAGATAGCTTACAAGCCTTAGCCAACTCGGCGATCGCCACTCAACCCTAACCCATCAGGACGTCCAGCCGACAGCGGAGGTCCTCACCACCTGGCTCAAATCCGGGGTAATTTCTAGCGTGTAATCAAACGGAGAACTGAGGCTCGTATCAACGCGAGTCATCGCAGAACCATCAGGGTTGCGGGGACTGAAAAACGACTCCGCACTGACAACCAAATTCCCCGATTCATTGCGGCTAATATCCGTCACCGTCAGCGTATTGCTCTCTCCACTGCTCAACACCGCCGAGAGATAAGCCGCATCGACGAGATCCCCCGTTGCGGGGTCAATCCGACCTAAAACCCCCACTTTCGCACCACCCCCGGCGCCATAACTGCGTAGCCAGTTCTGAGTCGCATCTCCCGAGGCTCGTCGCCAATCCTCGCTGGGAGTTCCCTGGGTTCCATCGGTACTAAAGACACCATAGAGACTCGTTCCATCCCAGAACAGTCCCAAACCCCGTCCATCGGCTCCAGTGGACTCATAATCGGTGCGAATCCAGTTATTATCGGGGTTTTCGCTGTCGAAACTGGCAATAATCGGGTCTTGGTTATTCCCACTTTCCTGCCAGAATCCGATATAAATCGTTTGACTTCCCAGAGTCAGGCGTTGTGCATTAGAGGCGGCGATGGTAGCTTCGTCAGTATTGGGAGTAAACTGGACTGGACTGGAACTAATAGCCGCCGGGAGAGGAGAGAGGGGGTCCTCTGGAGTTCCCAATCCGAGATCGGGGTCGTTGTTTAAATCAAAACCGAAGTCGAGCAAATCCGGTTCATCCGCATCGATATTGAGATCGAGTTGGACGGCGGGATCCGTGATATCGTTGAGAATTGCCAGGAAGTCCCCACTGGTGCGATCGCGAATCACCGTATCACCCGCAAACTCCCCTTCACCGGCCAGAAACTCCAGACGTTCCGGAGTCAATCCCTCCAACAAAGCCAACGAATCCTGATTCGGCGTATAGTCGACAATCAAATCCGCCTGAGCCAACTCCGCATTTCCCATCCCCGGCGTGAGGACAAACGTATTTGCACCCTCACCCCCAACCAGAGTATCGGAACCCGAGCCACTGTAGAGCGTATCATTACCCAAATCTCCACTCAGCAGATGATTCCCCGCCTCAGCTAAGAGCCAATCATCTCCCTGGCCGCCATAGAGACTATCCTCTCCTGACCCCGCATAGAGCGTATCATTTCCCTGATTACCGAACAGGAAATTCTCACCCTGGCGACCCTGAATCAAATCATCATCCGCCGCACCGACCAGGGTATCGCTACCGGCTCCTCCCCGTAGGGTATCATTGCCGAAATCGCCACTCAGTAGGTTATTTCCCTCCCGAGCAAAGAGGACATCATTATCCTGTCCCCCATACACCGCATCATCTCCGTCCCCCGCTGCGAGGACATCATCACCCGTCGCTCCAAATATCCAGTTATCTCCGCCGACACCGGCGATAGTATCCGTTCCCGCCGTTCCCAGAATCAGTTGACTCTGGGAGTTTCCCGTAAAGGGATTATCGCCGTTATCGAGGGTGACAACGCTGAGGGTGTTGAGATCAAATGAAAGCATAGGAGTTTACGCTGAATTGGGAACGTAGATGCACAGCCACAGAGGCTAAATCGCAGTCTAACTTATTCCCAACCCACCGCAGAAGTGCTGATGACAGTCTTGAGATCGGAGGTCATCTCAACAGTGTAGTCAAAGGGAGAACCGAGGCTGTCATCAATGCGAGTCATGCGAGAACCATTGGGGTTACGGGGACTGAACCAGGACTTAGCACTCACCACGAGATTTCCAGCCTCATTAGTGGTGACGTCGGTAATTTCGAGACTGTTGCTATTTCCACTGCTCAACACCGCTGAGAGATAGGCTGCATCGAGGAGTTCCCCGCTAGTGGGGTCAATTCGACCGACAACGCCAACTTTTGCACCCCCACCTGAACCATAACTGCTTAGCCAGTTCTGAGTGACATCTCCCGAGGCTCGTCGCCAATCTTCACTGCTGCTTCCTTGGGTTCCATCCGTTGCAAAGACTCCATAGAGGCTGGTTCCATCCCAGAACAGTCCATAACCGCGTCCATCGGCTCCGGTGGCTTCGTAGTCGGTGCGAACCCAGTTATTGTCAGGGTTTTCGCTGTCAAAGCTGGCGATGATGGGATCTTGGTTGTTATCCCCTTTTTGCCATACGCCAATGTAAATGGTTTGGCTTCCTAGGGTAATGCGGGGTATGTCTGATGCGGCGAGGGTAGCTTCATCGGTGTCGGGAGTAAATTTTTTGGCGCTCGATGCAATCACCGCCGGGATGGGAGTTGGTTCCTCTTCTACAGGAGTTTCTTCCTCGACTGGGGTTTCCTCTTCTACAGGGGTTTCTTCCTCAACGGGAGTTTCTTCTTCTACAGGAGTTTCTTCCTCAACGGGAGTTTCTTCCTCAACGGGAGTTTCCTCTTCTACAGGGGTTTCCTCTTCTACAGGAGTTTCTTCTTCAACGGGAGTTTCTTCCTCAACGGGAGTTTCTTCCTCGACTGGGGTTTCCTCCTCAACGGGAGTTTCCTCTTCTACAGGAGTTTCCTCTTCTACAGGAGTTTCTTCTTCAACGGGAGTTTCTTCCTCGACTGGGGTTTCCTCCTCAACCGGGGTTTCTTCAAGTTCAGGTTCAGGCTGCATCTCCTCAGAATCGAGATCAGCATCCAGTCCGACATCCATATTAGGAACATCGAGATCACTTTCCATCTGAACCTCTAAAGGATTGCTAACTTGCTTGAGAATCGCAAGATATTCTCCCGTTTCACGATCGCGAATCAACGTATCCCCCAAATAGTCTCC
>NZ_JAWOCL010000187.1:0-28635 GCF_046483825.1 Sodalinema sp. | reverse complement strand
CTCTCGGGCGAGTACCCGACAGTACTTATTGAGGTCGTATTTGTTGACCCCAGGGGTATCCATCCAATAGCGCAGTGCCTTGTTGCGAACGAACTGTGCGGTTCGGATCGCTTCGTCAATCGCCGCGTACTGGTGGGGCTTCCCTTTGATTTTGAACTCAAGAACAAGCATCGCACCGTTGGCATCGGTTGCGCGGGTAATCCTAGCACAAAAAAGCAGGATTGTCAAAAGCCGTCCTAGAAGGACGGGGTTTTAGACCCAAAATTTTCGATAAAATCATTCTAGCGGAGGGTTCAATCCCGATTGCTCAGGTTGACCGGACTCCCCGGCCGGCTTCCCCCCCCTCTCAACGCCTCGATCTGATCCTCTCGTGTCTCCAAACCCGCCCGGATTTTGCTTAAATTCGTTTAGGCTATGGATTAAGCCTCCAACCGCCGTTTTACTGATCCGATGAGCGAAAACCCCCAGTCTCAGGCCTCCACCTCCGACATCAATAGCAATCTAAAGGGCAACGAAGATGGCAATCAAGATGGCAACATCAATAGTAAAGGAACCTCGCCACTGACGGCGGCCAACTCATCTCGGAGTCTTCAATCGACCTCAACACCGCCCTCCGACGCACCCACAGCCTCCAACTCAACTCGCTCAGCGACCCTCGCCTACCTCAGACGCTACCCCAGTTTTATTATCATCGTCGCCATCCTGGTCACGATTGTTGGCCTAGCCGTTGATAGCGTTTGGTTAGCCCTGGGGGGGTTAATTATCACCCTAGTCGTGTCGGTGATCCTGATTTTGCCGAGTTGGTCCAATGTTTGGCAACAGGTGATTCCTGACCCCTGGCGCAAGTTGGCCATCGCCACCTTGGGATTATTAGCCTCCGTGACCGGGTTATTAGTTCTAAGTACCTCCAACCAGCAAGGAACCCGCGCCATTCGCATTAACTGGGATGCCGTGGGAGCCTTGGGGGAGATTGTAGGCGCTTTGGGACAAATTGCGATCGCCATCCTCGCCGTTTACGTGGCCTGGCAACAATATGTCATTTCCCGAGATTTAACCATTCAGCAAAACCGCATCACCCAGCAACAAACCATTGACGCCTATTTTCAGGGAATTTCCGACCTCACCATCAACGATGAAGGCTTACTCGAAGATTGGCCCCAAGAACGGGCCATCGCCGATGGACGGACAGCGGCCATTCTCAGCAGTGTTGACGCCACCGGGAAAGCCAAAATTCTTCGCTTCTTGTCTCAATCGCGGCTGCTAACGCCCCTACAACGCGATCGCCGCCTCGGCCGGCCCATGCTGGATGGTTCCGGCGGCTACTCAGAAGATCGCCGCTATGGAACCCGCGTCATCGATCTCGGCGTCATGCTGGCCGCCACAGATTTATCGAAAACAGATTTACGCTGGACCGATCTCAGTGATGCCAACCTGGTCCGCACCAATCTCAGTTATTGTGACTTGGTGATGGCCAACATGACCCGCTGCATCCTCTATCAAGCCAATCTCGCTGGGGCCGATCTCAAAGGCGCTCGCCTGTTCTACGGCACACCCGAAACCGCCACCCCGCGCACCCGTCAGGACATCCCCAACTATGAAACCGGCGAATATACCGGGGCCGTCGTTGAAGATGTCGATTTCACCAATGTCCAGCGACTCTCGGAGGGACAACGCTATTATTGCTGTGCCTGGTGCGGTGAAACAGCCCGCCAAACCATCCCCGGCGGCTGCGAGGGGATTCCCAACAAACTGGGCCGCTAGAGCGCGATCGCCCCTCTGGGTTTGTTATCCTGTTAACCGTTCTTGGATTCTCCAAAGTTATGTCCGATGCCATTCGTCTCGAAGATGCCGTTGAGTTCGCCGAAAACCCAGAACCCCGCTGTCCCTGTATCCTACTGTTGGATACCTCCGGTTCGATGGGTGGTTTACCTATCGAGGCCCTCAATGATGGTTTAGAGACATTCCGGGATGAACTCAATCAAGATGATTTGGCCCGTAAGCGGGTTGAAGTGGCCGTTGTGTCCTTTGACTCCAAAGTGAACGTCGTCTTAGACTTCGTCACCGCCGATCGCTTCGAAGCCCCGGTGTTATCGGCCCAGGGGTTAACCAGTATGGGAACAGGACTGCAAAAAGCCCTAGATTTACTCGACGAGCGCAAACGTCAATATCGCGACAATGGCATCACCTACTATCGTCCCTGGATTTTCACCATCACCGACGGCGAACCCCAAGGAGAACCCAAACGGGCCATCGAAGAGGCCATGGCCCGGCTACGGGATGATGAAGCCAACAAGCGTGTCGCCTGTTTCGCCGTCGGAGTCGAAAACGCGAACATGGAACGTCTCGGCGAAATCTTCCCCCGCACTCCCCTAAAACTGAAAGGGTTAGATTTCCGCGAGTTATTTGTCTGGCTATCGGCCAGTATGCAGCGCGTCTCCAACTCTCAACCGGATGATCAAGTGCCTCTCCCCCCGCCAGGCTGGGGTGAAGTTTAGGCGAAACGGAACACCAAAACCGGGACTAGATAACAATTTCCCACCCCTCACCTCTTGCCTCTTGCCTCTTGCCTCTTGCCTTCTTCTCCCCTGTTCCCTTCTTTTTACCAATTTCTTATGAACTGGCGTGTTTTGGGGGCTTCCGTTTGTGGAACCAGCCATCAGAAACGATCGCAGCCCTGTCAGGATGCTTGGTCGGCTAAAATTCGTGACGATGGACTCTTGCTGGCTGCCGTGGCTGACGGGGCCGGATCAGCCACGCGATCGCGCGAGGGTGCTAATTGTGCCGTCGAGGCGGCGATCGCCTATTTGGCAAATCTTGCCTTTCCAGCCTTGACAAATAAACAAGATTGTGATACGGAGGAGCCAGACTCAGAACCGACCTGGGAGCCGTTGTTACGGGAAGCCCTAGAAACCGCCAAAACCGCCGTCGTAGCCGAAGCCGAAGCCGCTGGCTTACCGCCGCGAGACTATGCCAGTACCCTAATTTTGCTCATCGCCAGTCCGGCGGGGGTAGCCGTGGCTCAGATTGGCGATGGGGCGGCAGTGATGATAGATGAGAGCGGAACCCTAACCGCCCTCACCCAGCCCCAACAGGGAGAATACGCCAACCAAACCACCTTCCTCACCTCCGAGGGAGCGATCGCCCAAGCCGAAATTTCCATTCAGCCCACTCCCGCCCAGGGAATCGCCCTCTTTTCCGATGGCTTGCAGCGTTTAGCCCTACAAATGCCCGAAGGAACCCCCCACAACGGATTTTTCAGCCCCTTATTCCAATTTATTAACCAAGACCTCGAATTAGACGGAGCCAACGCCCAACTTCAGGGCTTCCTCACCTCTCCCCGCGTCAGCCAACGCACCGACGACGATCTAACCTTAGTATTAGCAGGGGCGATCGCCCCATCCCCGCGAGATCCCTAAACGGATAAATTCCTGTGCAAGTTCAACGGCAGTCTAACGGTTCTCTCCTCCGTCTAGGTCCCCAAATCGCCGGCGGCGGTGAAGGTAAAATCTACAGCGTCACTCAACATCCTGACTGGGTCGCCAAACTCTACCATAAGCCGAGTCCCGACCTCGGGCGCAAATTGGCGGTCATGGCGGCCAACCCTCCCGACGATCCCACCGCCGCCTCGGGCCATGTCTCCATCGCCTGGGTTCTCGATCCCCTTTGGCAACGGGGCCGCATTGTCGGCTTCCTCATGCCCCGCGTCAGTGAAGGCTTCCCCCTCCATGACGTGTATACTCCAAGATCCCGCCGCGATCGCTGTCCCTTCTTCAACTACCAATACCTCTATCGCACCGCCCGCAACCTGGCCGCCGCCGTCAGCCGCATCCATTCCCGAGGCTATGTCATCGGCGACGTCAACGAATCCAACATTCTCGTCAGCCGCACCGCCCTCATTACCCTCGTTGACACCGACTCCTTCCAAGTCACCGACGGGGCCGCCCTCTATCCCTGTCCCGTCGGGAAACCCGAATTTACGCCCCCAGAACTGCAAGGAAAAACCCTCCGCCAAGTCCGCCGCCGCCCGGAACAGGACTGTTTCGGCTTAGCGGTGCTGATTTTCCAACTTCTCATGGAAGGAACCCATCCCTTCGCCGGCGTCTATCTCGGTTCAGGAGATCCACCCCCCATCGAAGCCCGAATCGCCGCCGGCCATTTCGCCTATAGCAGCCAACGGGTTCCCTATCGCCCCACCCCCATCGCCCCAGCGGCGAATCTCCTCACGCCGCAGTTGCAACAGCTATTTACCCAATGCTTTGAACGGGGCCATCGCCAGCCTCAGCAGCGGCCCGATGCCCAAACTTGGGTCAAAGCCCTCGAACAGGCGGAAGCCCAGTTAATGACCTGTTCGGTGAACCCTCAGCATCGTTATGGGAGTCATTTAAGCCAATGTCCCTGGTGCGATCGCAGCCGCAAACTCGGTGGCCGCGATCCCTTTCCCCGCAGTTCTCAGGAAGTCGGCCGCCTACAACGCCAGCATCCCCCTAAACCTAAAGCGACACCCAAACCCCGTCCTCGCCGGCCTCGGGTTCCCCAGGCCGTGGGTTATACCATCGCCTTTCCCTCACCCCATAGCCTCAGCAAAATTACCCCGCCAACGGGGATCTTGGCTCAACTCAAAGCCGATATTGGCCAGTATTTTTGGGAATATCGCTATGATTTCCTCGGCGGAGGTCTCGTCATCGCCCTGGCCCTGTCGGCGGGACTCTATCTCTCAGAGACCTCGGGCGATCGCCCCTCCCCAACCTCCCAGTCATCATCCCAAACCTCCCTAGCTGGGGCAGACACTCCCCGAAATTCCACCAGGACAGACTTCACCACCTCCCATGAGGCCACCCCCCTGACCCTCAGTCAGGAGGCCGTTGTCGGGGACGAGACACCGCCGGATCGTGACATTAGCCTCACCCTAGCCGATCGCCGCTACGACCACCGCGATCGCGTCACCTCCCTGGCCATGAGTCCCCGTGGCGACTGGTTCGCCAGCAGCAGTACCGATGGAACCCTGAAAATTTGGTCATTTCCCGATCGCATCCTCCTGCAATCCCGTCGCCTCTCCTCGGTGTTGGGCCTCCCTGAAGATCAAGTGCAACTGCTGGCCGTTGGTCCCGACGGCGATCGTCTCATCGGGGCTACCTCCCAAGGCTTACAAACCTGGAATCCAGCCAGCTTTGATCTCATCAATACTCTACCCTTGCCGATTATCCCCAAGGCCCTATCGTTGAGCGATCGTCAGGGCCTACAAATCGGAGGAACCGCCGGCGGAGATGTGGCCATTTGGGACCTGCAAGGGTTACGAGAACATCGTCGCTGGGCCGCCCATCAACACCAAGTTCTGGCCCTGAGTCCCAATGGCGAAACCCTCGTCACAGCCAGCCCCGACGCGATCACCCTCTGGGATGTGGAGACGGGCCAACCTCGGGCCACTCTCCCCCAAACTCCCCCGGAACACCTCGTTGTGGCCCTCAGCCCTGACAGCCAACTCCTGGCCATGACCGTTCCCGCTGATAACGGCGTGATTCAGATTTGGGATACTCGCACCGGTGCGTTACTCCATTCTGAAACCGCTAGCCATATCAGCAGTTTGGTGTTTGGGATTGAGGGCCAAACCTTAATTGGAGGAGATATCTATGGAAGTATCGGAATTTGGCATATCAACGGACAACCTCGGATCTCTGCACCCTCTGATGACAATTCTCCCCAAACCTAACCGGCCCTAACCTGTCCTCCTGGACTGAAACGTTAGTTAAACTTGGTTCGACAGGATGATAAATTATAGGTTAAATTGGGAGTGTCCGGGGTGCGACCCCGCCCAGTATTGCCCCAGTTTATGGCTTAGATGTACGCAAATTCAGCTTCTGATCCTTGTAGTTTTCCAACTTCAGAACTTTTAGAAATCTTCTATCACAATTCTCCGATGATGATGGGAATTGTTGAACTGATTGAGGTGGATGATCACGCCGATATTCGTTTTATCTGTAACAATTCCGTGACTTGTCAGTTTTTTAAGGTTCCTCCACAATCCCTTGCTGGCAAAACATTTTCTGAACTCGGCATTATCTCCGAGAGTTTATCTGAATTTATTGAGTACTACAAAATAAGCCAGCAACAAAGCGAACCGCTATCTTTTGAATATGAGTATTTTGAGGGGGATCAACCCTGTTGGTTGTTGGTTACCTTGAATTATTTACACTTAGGAGACCAGCAGCAGCCGCAGTTTTCCTATTTGATTCGAGATATTAGCGATCGCAAACAGTCGGAACTAAAACGGCTAGAGATTGAACGACGAAACCGAGAGTTACAACTCATTGAACCTATTTTTGAAGTCATTTTAGCGGGCTATTGGGACTGGAATCTCCAAGAGAATACAGAATATCTCAGTCCCAGTTTCAAAAAAATGTTTGGCTATGAGGATCATGAACTTGAGAATAGTCCTGAAACTTGGGAATATTTGATGTTTTCTGAAGATTTTTCGGAAACATTAGAAGCTATCCAAAATCATATTAACAGTCCAGCCACCGTTCCTTTTTATCGAGAAGTTCGCTATCGTCATAAAACTGGAAAAACCGTTTGGGTGATTTGTTCAGGCCAAGTGATTGAATGGGACTCGGAAGGTCGTCCATCGCGAATGATTGGCTGTCATATCGATATTACCAACCAAAAAGAAGCTGAACAGCAACTGAAGCGAACCAATCAAGAAATTAAAACGTTCTTAGATCATGCACCAATTCTGATTGGTCATTTATCCCCCGAAGGTCGTTATCTTAATGTTAATCCAGCTCTCGCCCGGAGATTGGGAAAATCACCTGATGAGATTATTGGATGTTCTCTGGCGGACTTTCTTCCCGATTCTACTGTTTGTCTGTTTCGTCAACGTCTCAACATTGTTAAAGAGACGATGCAGACCCTAAAAGTTGAAGATTCTTTGTATTTTGAGGGTCAAGAACAATTTTTTGAAACGATTTTGTTTCCAGTCATTCAGGAAAAAGAAATTATTAATATGTGGTCAATTGCAACCGATATCACGACTAAAAAACGGCAAGAAATCCAGCTTAAGCAGAGTGAAGAACGATATCGACAAATTATCGAAACAACCTTAGAAGGGGTTTGGTGTCTCGACGCTCAAGGACGAACAGAACTCGTCAATGAACAGATGGCTCAAATGCTGGGTTACTCAATCACCGAGATGCTTGGAAAACCCTTGCTGGACTTTACCTCTCCAGATAAACAGCCAGAAATTCAGCAAAAATTAAAAGAACGTCAAGCCGGAGTTGGTGAACAACATCTTTTTAAATTCCACCATAAAGATGGTTCCGATGTTTGGGTGCTTGTCTCCACAACACCAATTCACAACGCCCAAGGACAGTATGAGGGTTCAATTGGCTTGTTAACAAACATCACCGATATGGTTCAAATGCAAGAAGCCTTGATGGTTTCGGAATTGCAGTTAGAGGGAATCTTGAATAGTTCTCTTGATGGAATTATGGCATTTCGTTCAGTTCGTAATCTTCAGGGGGAAATTATTGACTTTGAGTATTTGCTGGCCAATACTGCTGCCTGCGAGATTATTCAAAAACCCCTGGAGAACTTGGTCGGAAATCGCTTATTAAATGTAATGCCAGGACATCGTGAAGATGGACTGTTTGACTATTATGTGGATGTGGTAGAGTCAGGAAACCCCGGAACGCGGGAATTTCATTATAACTATGATGGACTTGATTTTTGGTTTGAAAATATTGCCGTGAAATTGGGGGACGGATTTGCGGTCACATTCCGAGATGTAACCGCCATGAAACACTATCAATCTACCCTAGAACAGACCAATCAGGAACTAGAATTACGGCTGAACGATTTACGAGAACGACATGCTGAAATGTTGACGCTTAGCCAAATTGGTGATTTTTTACAAGCCTGTGTCACCGTCGTCGAAGCCTGTCAAGTGGTCGCAACCTTGATGGAACCTCTATTTCCTCGGTGTTCTGGGGGGATTTTCTTACTCAATTCCTCGGGCCATCATTTGGAAAATATCGCCTCGTGGGGAGATGTGTTGTATTCCCAATCTAACTTTGATATCAAAGATTGTTGGGGATTACGACGGGGACGAGTTCATGAAGTTGATGACCAACAGGAGGGATTACGCTGTCGGCATATTTGGCAGCTTCCCGAAGATGCCAAAACCTGTTGTATTCCTTTAATTGCTCAGGGAGAAACCTTGGGATTATTGTATCTTAGCGCCCATCCTGCTCAGATCTTTCCGGCCAATAAAGCTCAACTGGCGCGAACGGTGGCAGAACAGTTGGGGTTAGCGATCGCCAACCTTAACCTACGTACCATCTTAGAACAACAAAGTATCCGCGATGCCCTGACCGGACTCTATAACCGCCGTCATTTTGAAGACCGACTCCAACAGGAACTCGAACGGTCTAGCCGGACTCATTCACCCCTGAGTTTAATCATGTTGGATATTGACCACTTTAAGACCTTTAATGACACCTACGGCCATGATGCCGGAGATTACGTCTTACAATCGATTAGCTATCATCTCAAAGCGAGTTTACGGCTGTGCGACATTGTTTGTCGCTATGGAGGGGAAGAATTGGTGATTATTTTGCCCGATACATCCCTAGAGGCGGCCCAGGAGATCGCGGAAGGCTTACGACAGGGGATTGCCGCCCTCAGTCTCTCCTATGAAGAGCAGCTTTTGGGACAAGTGACCGCCTCATTTGGGGTCGCCAGTTGCCCGAACCAAGGGGCATCTCGTTTAGCCCTAGTTAAAGCCTCTGACGGGGCATTATACCGGGCTAAGCGACAGGGACGCAATCAGGTTATCTGTGCCGAGGACTCAACCAAATCCTAGAGTTGACGCTGAGTCACGGCGATTTTACCCGAGAAACAGACATCCACATCATCCCCGGCGGTGCGATCGCGCCCCGAGTAGTCGGCCTGATAGACAAAGCGATCGCCGTCAGACTCAAACCGCGTCGGTAACGGCCGGCGACTAGCCGGACAAAAGACAATCTCGGGAATGGGACGGGTGGCTACATCCCCAACGAGCGGCAGATGAGGAAAGTTTACATTCCAGAAACAGCCTTCAGCCAACGGTCGGGCCATGAGATCTCGCAACACCGCCACCGCATAACGACGGCTGAGTTCCCAGGACATTTCCGGGAGACGGCGATCGCGATATTGAGACAAGGCAATGGCCCGCACCCCCAAAATGGTCGCTTCTCGCACCGCCGCCACGGTTCCCGAAATATACTCATCTACCCCCAAATTGCCCCCAAAGTTAATCCCCGACAGCAGCCAACTAACCTGGGGACAGAGATGCCTCACCGCCAAGCGGCTACAATCAGCCGGCGTTCCCGCCACCGCAATCTCCGTCTGAGTGCGTCGTTCCACAGTGATAGCCGCCTGGGTCGTCACCTGATGGCCACAGCCAGATAAATGGCGGTTAGGCGCAATCACCCAAACCGGGTCATCACTGACCTGTCTCACCGCCTGACGTAACGCCAGAAGTCCCGGTGCATCAATTCCATCGTCGTTGGTTAGTGCGATCGCCATGAGTCACTCTTGTCTAATCCGTCGAAGCCGTACAGCAAAAAAACTGGGAAAAAAACCCTTCCCATCCTACCCCGTTCCCCCTGCCCGTGTATCCTGGATCAATTAGGTTATTGTTTGGGACAGTCGAAATCTCAATGGTTACAGAACGCACCCTCCCCACGTCCAACACCCACTCGGTCGAAATTAGCCGTGAAGATGGACTCCGAATCTACAAAGATATGGTTCTCGGGCGTTTGTTCGAGGATAAATGCGCCGAAATGTACTATCGCGGCAAGATGTTCGGCTTTGTCCACCTCTATAACGGACAAGAAGCCGTCTCCTCAGGGGTAGTCCAAGCCATGAACCCCGGCGACGACTACGTATGCAGCACCTACCGCGACCACGTTCATGCTCTCAGTGCTGGAGTTCCCGCCAAGGAAGTCATGGCGGAACTGTTCGGGAAAGCGACTGGATGCAGCAAGGGCCGTGGCGGTTCGATGCACATGTTCTCCAATGAACATAAGCTCCTCGGAGGTTACGCCTTTGTGGCTGAGGGGATTCCCGTGGCCATGGGCGCGGCGTTTCAGGTTCGCTACCGTAAGGAAGTGATGAAAGACCCCAACGCCAATCAGGTGGTGGCCTGTTTCTTTGGCGACGGGGCCAGTAATAATGGCCAGTTTTTTGAAACCCTGAATATGGCCTCGCTTTGGAAGTTGCCGATTATTTTTGTCGTTGAAAACAACAAATGGGCGATCGGTATGGCCCATGAACGAGCCACCTCTCAACCGGAAATTTATAAGAAAGCCAGTGTCTTTAATATGGCTGGGGTTGAGGTCGATGGAATGGATGTCGTGGCCGTTCGGTCTGTGGCTCAAGAAGCCGTCAAACGCGCTCGGGCCGGCGAGGGACCGACGCTGATTGAAGCCCTCACCTATCGCTTCCGTGGTCACTCTTTGGCAGATCCCGATGAGTTGCGCTCCAAGGAAGAAAAAGAGATCTGGTTCGCTCGGGACCCGATTAACCGTTTTGAACGGTTCTTGACGGAAAATAATTTGGTCAATTCTGAGGAACTTGAGGCGATTAAAGCCCAAACTCAAGATCACATCAATGAGGCGGTTGAATTTGCTCAATCGAGTCCTGAACCCGATCCCAGTGAACTCCGCCGCTTCATTTTTGCTGAAGACGTTTAGGGGGAAGGCAAGAGGCAAGAGGCAAGAGGCAAGAGGCAAGAGGCAAAAGGCAAAAGGCAAAAGGAAAGATGTAGGGGCGAACCTTTATGGTCGCCCTCTCCTGGCAAGATGCTGTTGACGTTCAACTGTCCAAGATTGGGGATTTAATTCCCCTCGCTGTCTAGGGCGTTGAACAGTGTTGAGAGGATGCTGTTGGAAAACAGGAAGCCTTCGGGATCGCTTAAATGAACCGCCTCTGGCCCCCAGTGAACCCAGCCTTGGTTGATGTAGGGGGCGATCGCCTGTTTGACGTTCTCTAGGGCTTGGGGGGTTAGATTGTCCTCAAGTTCTGGGATGGGAATACCGGCGGCCAGCCTTAAGCGCAACATGAGTGTCTCTAAAATGAGGTCATTGGGGGAGACTGGGGGCGCGTCAAGCTGTCCGTTTGCGTTGAGATACGTTTCAAGCCATTTTACGTAGTCAACACGGGTTCTCGGGCGACTGAGGCGCTGTCCTTGGGTGTAACTTGTTGCCCCCATCCCGAATCCGTAATAGGGACGGTTGTGCCAATAGGTTTGATTGTGCTGACAGGTGTAGCCGGGTTGAGCGTGGTTACTGATTTCGTAATGGTCGTAGCCGGCGGCTTGGAGTTGGGCGATCGCCTGTCGATAGAATTCAGCGGCTGTATCGCCGTCGGGGAGAGGATGGGTTTCTGACTCGTAGCGGCGGGCGAAAACGGTTTTGGGTTCGACAATCAGGTCATACACCGAGAGATGTTGTGGCTTGAGGGCGATCGCCTCCCCTAACGACGCTTGCCATTGCTTTAAGCTTTGGTAGGGCAATCCTGAAATCAGATCAAAACTGACATTCTCAGCCCCCTCCTCTTGGAGTAACTCATAGGCGGCATAGATATCCGCCACCGAGTGCGATCGCCCACAGGCCGCCAGCAACTCATCCTGAAACGCCTGAGCGCCGAAGCTAATTCGGGTAATACCGGCGGCTAGAAAGCCCTGCAACTTGGCTTTATCAAAGGTTCCGGGATCCATCTCAATTGAGACCTCTGCTCCCGGATTTAGCCCAAATTGCGCCTGTAAGCTCTGCAAAATTTGCTGCAACTGCCCCGGCGAGAGCAATGAGGGAGTCCCCCCGCCCAAAAACACGGTGTCTAGGGCGTTTCCCAGGGAGGGAGTACCGCGAATCTCACGACAGAGATGGTCAACATAGCGAGTTATAGCGGGGGCCTGATCTCCCGACTGGCGATCGCCAATCACGGAAATCGGGAAATCGCAATAAAAACAACGGCGGCGACAGAAGGGAATATGGACATAGGCCGACCTCGGGGGACTATAGGTTTGAGCCATCCAGGACGAAGAAACGGTTTGAGAGGATAACACGGAGAAATTAGAGGTCATACAAGGTGATACGAGGTCATAGCCAACAGTGGAACAGGGATTCATCGAGAGAAATGACGCCAACCCGAGCCGCCTAAGCGTCCGAACTGACCCAGGAGTAACCCAGGAGTAACCCAGGAGTGACCCAGGAGTAACCCGGAATGACCCAGGAGCGACCCGGAGCGATCGCCCTTGGGAATCAGCCTTTATAATGGTTTAAATGTTGAGGTTAAAGCCATCTCCATTCCGGGGAACCCCATTCAACACGGCCGCCAGAGTGCGCCGCAAACTCACCCCTTTAACCCAACCGCTCGCTTCCCCAACCCAACTCGATCCCGTCCTAACCGGAATCCAAACGATGCTCGACGCACTTATTATCATCTCATTCATCATTGCGGGAGCCGGGGTAGGCTTTTTCAGCATTGAACTCCTTCCTGGGAGTGCCATGCAGCAAGTCACCAACATTGACGGCTTACGCTGGGTGGTGGCAAGTTTTGCCGCCCTCATCAGTGGTGTAGTCGGCCTCTCGGTACAGACGACCTATCGCCGTATCGAAGCCAACATCCGTCAAATGCCCCTAGAAGTCCTCCTCACCCGCGCCCTGGGCTTAGTGGCGGGGCTACTGGTCGCTAACTTGATGTTAGCGCCGGTCTTCCTCGTTCCCATCCCCAAAGACTTCACCTTCATCAAACCCTTTGTCGCCGTTTTGGGAAGCGTCATGTTCGGCTTTCTGGGCGTGACCCTGGCCGACACCCATGGCCGGGCCTTCTTGCGCCTGCTCAACCCCAACAGTGTTGAGAGTTTGATGGTGGCTGAAGGAACCCTCAAACCCGCTACCACGAAAGTGGTGGACACCAGTTGTATTATCGACGGACGGATTCAGAATCTCCTGGATACCGGATTTCTGGAAGGGCCAATTCTCATTCCCCAGTTCGTCCTAGAGGAACTGCAACAGGTCGCCGACGCCTCTAACGATGGGAAGCGGGTTCGCGGTAGACGGGGTCTGGATATTCTCAATCAGATCAAGGAAGATTATCCCGATCGCATTGACATCTATGCCGCTGATTACGACGAACCCATGACGGTGGATGCCAAGTTAGTCCGTCTGGCGGCAGAAATCAATGCCACTCTGCTCACCAATGACTTTAATCTCAGCAAAGTGGCTACGTTGCAAAAGGTGGCCGTTCTCAATATCAATGAACTGGCGCAAGCGGTTCGCCTCTCCTATCTTCCTGGGGATGATATTGAGGTCAAAATTCTGAAAACGGGCAAGGAACCGGATCAGGGTGTTGGCTATCTCGATGATGGCACGATGGTCGTCGTTGAAGAGAGTTCTGACCTCATCGGCAACGAAATTCATGTTGTCGTCACCAGTGCCTTACAAACCTCGGCTGGCCGTATGATTTTTGCTCGTCCCCATGCCTCGGCGATGGCGTAGGGGGGAAGAGGCAAGAAGAGGCAAGAGGCAAGAGGCAAGAGGCAAGAGGCAAGAGGCAAGAGGCAAGAGGTAGACGATCAATTGTTGATGGTTATCTCTTGTTCTTGGCCGTCTGGGGAAGATGTCTCCTGTTTGGCTGCTTGCAGGGCATCGACGGTGCGATCGTATTGCTGAACCACCCGTTCCCAGAGTTCATTCACGCCAGTAAAGTCCTCAGCTTTGCCCTTTTCTTCGAGTTCCCGACTCAGTTCAGAGAGGGGATTGGCCCCAAGTGCGGCACTGGTGGATTTGAGGGAGTGAGCCGATTCCCGTAACTGTTTGGCGTTATGATCGGCGATCGCCATCTCAACACCATCGAGCAGTTGCGGGGTTTCTTGTAAATATAAATCGACTAACTCCTCTAGGGCCTCGATGTCCCGCAAATCCTCTAAGGTTTTTTCATTGAGAACCGGCAAATTCACTTCAGGAGGCGCTTCAGCCGCTTCCCGTCGCTCAGAGGGTTCTCGATCAGCGGCTAAGGCTTTCAGGGACACCGTCCCCGTCACTGGACAACGAGACAAGGCCTGAATCAGCTCATTGACGCGAATGGGTTTACTAATATAGTCGTCCATCCCAGCAGCAATACAGTCCTCGCGATCGCCCTGCATGGCATTGGCCGTCACCGCAATCAGATAGGGACGACGAGACTTAGACCATTTCTGACAAATGCGACGAGAGGACTCTAAACCGTCCATCACCGGCATTTGCACATCCATTAACACCACATCATAATGCTGCCGCGTTAAGGCATCGAGAACTTCGACTCCGTTGCCCACCACATCAGCCCGATAGCCCATACGAGCGAGGGTTTGCGTGGCCACTTTTTGGTTCACTGCATTGTCTTCAGCGACCAAAATTTTCAGGGGGAAGCGATCGGCGAGATGGCCATCTAACTTAGGCGTTTTCTCATATTCTCGTTCTACCGGCTCCCCACTCAAAACCCCAACCAAGATGTCATAGAGTTGTGACTGTTTGATGGGTTTATTCAAGAGGGCCGCTAGGGGCAGGTCAACCCCTTGCAGTTCTGACCCCATCGAGGTGAGGATAATCAGCGGCACATCTTTCATAACCTCCAACTCCTGGAGTTCCTGGGCCAGAGTTAACCCATCCATTTCAGGCATTTGCATATCCAAAATGGCCAGGTCAAAGGGGGCTTCCTTCGGCACAACCTCTAAGGCCGTGGGACCATCAGGGACCGCTAATGTCTCCATATCCCAGCCCTGGGTGGCTAAGGTCAAAATCTTGCGGTTGGTGGCGTTATCATCGACGACGAGCAAGCGTTTCCCTTGTAGTTCCACACGATGACGCAGGGATTTGACCAGCGGCACTTGAGGCGCTTGGGGAGCCACCAGGGTAAAGTAAAAGACGGAACCCGGCTGGTCGGGGTTGCTGCTGACTTCAAACCAATCGGGGCGATCGCCGGTGGCGTGACCCATACTTTCGACCCACATGACCCCACCCATCATTTCAGCCAAACGTTTGCTAATGGCCAATCCCAGGCCCGTTCCCCCATATTGACGAGTGGTGGAGGAATCGACTTGGGAAAAGGAGCGAAATAAACGGTGCATACGATCGCTCTGAATGCCAATCCCCGTATCGCGCACAGCAAACTGAATCCGATAGTGGGGAAATTCTAAGTGATCTGTATCTTTTGCATCTTTTGCCTCGTTTGCGTCTTTGCTATCTAACTCAGATTCCCTCTGGAGAGGTTCAGCGGCCCCATTCCCATTTTCGTCTGAGTCATTCTCCGCCTCACTCTCAATCAACTCCGCCGAGATGGACACCACCACTTCACCTTGATCGGTAAATTTAACGGCGTTACTGAGCAAGTTGACGAGAATCTGGCGAACTCGGGTCACATCACCACAGATATGTTGTGGCGTGTCGTTGGACATGAGATAGGCCAGTTCTAATCCTTTCCCAGTGGCTTTAGAGGCCAGTAAATCCAGGGATTGTTCGACACAGGCCCGCAAATCGAAGGGATGTTGTTCGAGTTCGAGTTTGCCCGATTCAATTTTAGAGAAGTCGAGAATATCATTGATAATCGTCAGTAGGGTATCGCCACTACTGCGAATGGTCTCGACAAAATCCCGTTGTTCGAGGGAGAGTTCTGTGTCGAGTAGTAACCCCGTCATACCAATTACGGCATTCATGGGGGTGCGAATTTCGTGACTCATGGTGGCCAGAAATTCGCTTTTGGCTTGGGTGGCCGCTAGGGCGCGATCGCGGGTACGGGCCAAGTCGGCGGCGGTGTCTTGTCGTTCAATCTCACCCCCAATCCATTGGGCCATCAGTTTGAGGATTTCGCGATCGACGGGTTTAAATGGCTCATGCAGGGGGGTCTGGCTAGAAAAACTCAGGGTTCCATAGACTTCACCGGCGACAATGACGGGAGTGCCAATATAGGCTTGAATGCGGAAGGGGCCATATTTCGGTGGCACATTGGTGCCGTACATTAAGAGGAATTCAAAATATAAGGGGTCATTGGCCTCCATGGTGCGAAAACAATAGGTTTCGGCCAGAGGCAAATGTTGACCCGGCAGCAAGGGACGATTGACCACTAAACCGGGAGGGGTTTGGGGACATTGCACTTCCAAGATTTCAAAGTCTTCGTCTTGAATGCGCGAGAGGATGCCAATTTCCATGCCGAACCGCTGTCGTCCCAGTTCCAGGAGACCTTGCAACCGTTGCTGGAAGTTGAGTTTGCGCGATGAGGTGACTTTATAGATGGCCCGAATCGAGGCTTCGCTTTCTCGCAGGTCTTCTTCGGCCAGTTTCCGCTCGGTAATGTCTCGCGAGACACTGACGATTTCGCGAATTGGCTCCCCTTTGGCGTTACGGGTGGCGGATTGGCTGTCGCCAGGTTGACGGTTGCGATCGCCAAAGGCTCGACTGGTGGTTTCAAACCAAATGTAATGGCCGTCTTTATGACGAATGCGGTAGCTGAGGGTTAGGGAGGTGGTGGTGCTGAGAACTTCGGCGGTGGAGTAGTCGAAGGTCTCGCGATCGAGGGGATGGACGAGATCTCGCGCGTAGCACTCGATGAGTTCTTCGGGTTGGTAGCCGAGTAAGACTTCGCAGGCGGGGGAGGCGTAGAGAAATTGACCGTCGGGATTTTGTCGAGCAATCAGGTCAGTGGAGTTCTCGGCCATCAAGCGATAGCGTTGTTCGGTTTCTTGCCGCTCGACTTGCGATCGCCCCAGTGCGTCCAGCATCTCGTTGACGGTATAGGCAAGGCTTGACAGTTCGTCTTGGCCGACACCTTCGAGTCGCATCTCGGGATCGCCGGCTTGTTTGAGTTGATTCATACTCTTGCTGAGCCGAGATAGGGGCGACAGGACCAGTTTTTCAATCAGCAGCAGGGTTAAGCCACTGAACACCACGCCGACGATGATCAGAGCGAGGGAAAAGTAGCGAATGCTGATTTGTCCTTGTTGGTAGATGGCCCGGGGGGCATCGACTCGCAGCAGGCCAATGGGTTGGTCATTGAGACCCCAAACTAGGGTGTACCCGGCGATACGTTCGCCTGGGGGCAGGGGCAGATAGGGGAAACGGAGAAACTCAGGGTCTGGGTTTCCCTGACGGTTGAAGCGGTCTAGGGTCATCTCCCCCTTGAGATTGAGGGCGGATGCGCCGGGATGGCGACGAGTCCAGGTGTCGTTGTTCTCGTCTGGGGGGTCGGTGAGTAAGTCCTGCCAGGCTCGCTGTACGTCAGCCGGGAAGGACTCGGCGCCTCGGGGGTAGAAGGCCAGGGAGAGCTGGGTTTGCTCGCTCAGACGCGCGATCGCGCGATCGCTGAAGTTGCGCCCGACAATCAGGGTTCCGCGAGGGGGTCCGGTAATTTGACTGGTGACGATGGGCCGGGCCGCTACGGTGACCAGGTGACCGTCGAGTTCTAGGATGCCCTGAATGCTGTCGTTGGCGCGATCGCGAATCAGTAACGACTGTTGGGGATAGTTGGGGTCTAAGAAGGGCTTTAAGCTACGGGAGAGGTCGATGGCTCGGGGTTGGGGGCGATCGTAGGCTTTCTGAAAGCGAATCCTCCCCTCGGCATCGACAAAGACCATAAAGTTGAGATTGAGGTAGGAAAAGGTGGAGTCGATCAGGTTCGATCGCACGTATTCGGGATTTCCGGTTTTGATAAACTCATAGGTATCGTCCCACTCGGCATAGTCTCGGGCAATGGTATTGAGACTTGAGAGTTCATGGTCAATGGCACGCAGGGCATGGGTCACGTCTTGCTGGACGTACTGCTGCTCTAGATGCGTGAAATCTCTAAGCAAGATTAACGAAGATATGGCGTAAATTGTGATATTTAGCGCCACCAACGCCGCACCGACGATGAGTAAAGTTTTCTTTCGTAGTTTCATGCCGGAGTGGAAGAAAATAATCAACCGATATGCCCAGGGGACTCGCTCAATGAGGGACGCGCTCTGTATTGTATTCTGCTTGACTCTCTGAAAAATGAGAGAATCCACCCGATTGGTCTACTTAAACGTTACAACGAGTTTCTCGTACCTCTGTTGGATCAACAGAGAGGTTTAGTTTTTATTAAGGTAACGAGCGTTAGTCATGAACGACAATCTTAACCTTCCTTCTAATGTACAAGCTTCTCGCCGTTGGCGATTGATTTTGGGGAGTGATGCGATCGAGGCCAATCCCGACTCACAGGGGTCTGAGGCTGGCTTGGATTCCCGTCGCCTGCGATCGCTTGAGGCTCTTTATCAACCGACTCGCTCAGGGGGACTTGGACGCTCAACGCCGGGGGTGATTCGCTGGCTCGATGAGATTCGCGCCGATTTCCCCCAGGCGGTGGTTCAGGTGATGCAGCATGATGCGATCAAACGGGTTAACTTGCGATCGCTTCTCCTCGATCACACCCTTAGCGATCATCTGGACCCGGATGTGATATTAGTCGCCCAGGTCTTGAGTTTGGCCCCCACTTTACCGGACTCGCTTCAAGACCGAGTTCGCCAGATTGTTCGTCAGGTCGTTGAAGATCTCGAACAGCGGTTACGTCCGGCGACGCAACAGGCTCTGTTGGGCCGTTTGCGTCAGCGGCTACCTCAGCGACATCCTCGATATCGGGAGATTGATTGGCAACGCACCCTGTATGCCAATCTCAAACACTATCAACCCCACTATGGCACGATCATCCCTGAAAAATTGATTCATCGTGGGACTCCCCCCCAGATCCGACAAGATGTTCTTCTTTGTTTGGATCAGAGTGCCTCTATGGCGGGTTCAGTGGTCTATGCTAGCGTTTTTGCCTCGGTTTTGGCCTCTGTATCTTTACTGAAGGTTAGACTTTTGGCGTTTGATACCTCGGTGCTGGAGTTAACGCCGCTTCTGGATGATCCCCTGGAACTCTTACTGGGTATGCAGTTAGGCGGTGGAACTGATATTTCGGCGGTTTTACGCTACGGCTTAGATACGATTCAACAGCCGCAAGAGACGGTGTTGATTCTGATCAGTGATCTGTATGATGGCGGCGATCGTCAGCTGTTGTGGCGATCGCTCGCTCAACTGCTAGCATCAGGGGTACGGGTGATTAGTCTGTTGGCGATCGATGAGACGGGAGTTCCTAGTTATGATGCCACTAATGCTGATTACGTTGCTCGTTTGGGGATTCCCACCTTTGCTTGTACTCCCGATGAGTTCCCGGCGTTAATTAGTGAGCATTTGCTGGTTTAGGGAACAGGGAACAGGGAACAGGGGAAGAAAAGGCAAAAGGCAAGAGGCAAGAGGCAAGAGGCAGGAGAAATAATATAACGGTATTTTGGGTACTCATCTTGTTGAGACTTATTGAATTTATTGCTAGTAGTAATTATTATGAAAGTTGACGTTAAAATACGGTTATTTTTGTCTCATTTACTGGTCATGTTAGTTGGGTTAGCCAGTTTTATTTTAATTAGCAAAATCTATTCACCTCGACAATTTATCGTTCAACTTGAACAAATGGAAAGTACGGAGTTTTTTAGCGTTCGCTCCGTTAAAACGTATATTGTCAAAGGTTTTGAAATCACCTGGAACCGTAGCACCTTTTGGTCTGTCATTAGTGGAGCATCTGCGGCTGGCCTATTGAGTTATTGGCTATCGCGGCGGATTACCCTACCGTTGCGACGGATGCGGCAGATTACACAACGCTTTGCCGCTGGGGATTTTGATGAACGAATGCCGATGAGTGAAATCCCTGAATTTTATCAATTGAGTCTTAGTTTTAATCGCATGGCGGATAGTATTCGTGAGATTGAACATCGTCGCCGTGAACTCATTAGTGACATGACCCATGAATTGCGAACTCCGCTGACGGTGATGCGAGGCTACTTAGAAGAACTCGCCGATGGACGACTCGACCCCACTCCCGAAACTTATGATAAATTGGCACGAGAAACGCGCCGTTTGGAACGATTGGTTAACGATTTACAGGAACTCTCAAAAGCAGAAGCGGGCTATTTAACCATTAACCCACGACCTCTGTGTTTATGTAACCTGTTAGATGGCTTAATTAGTCGTTTATCCGAGCAGTTAATCGATGAATTGACGTTATCGTTAGACTGTCCTGATGATTTGCCGAATGTGTTTGCTGATTATGATCGCATTGAACAGGTTTTGATGAATTTGCTGGGGAATGCAGTCCGCTATTCAGATCATGGTACGATTTCTGTGACAGCTTGGTGCGAGGACCCCTATATCTGGACGGCAGTCCGTGATACGGGGATTGGCATTGCGGCGGAGGATTTGCCCTATGTGTTCGATCGCTTCTGGCGGGCCGAGCGATCGCGATCGCGACATTCGGGGGGAACGGGGATAGGCTTAGCCATTACGCGGCGATTGGTGGAACTCCACGGAGGAACCATTCGCGTTGAAAGCCAACTCGGCCAAGGCAGTACCTTTTACTTCTCCCTGCCTATGCTTCCGTGACTGTTGGCATTGATAGCGCTATAGTGGTATTGGTTAACAAGACTAACATTAGGATAATTTCTTTATGCCTTACGTTGATGAAGAGGGTGGCCGGCTCAATAACTACGCCATCGAACCCAAAATGTACGAAGCCGAACCCCCCACCCGTGAAGAAAAGCGCAATTATGCAGTTCTCGGCACCCTAGCAGCCTTGTTTGTCGTGGGTATTATTGCAGTTGCCTATGCTGTCTCAACGGTCAGCTAACGAGGTTGAACTCGACTGGGTAATGGCCCGCCAGGCCCACAACGTCGAGGCAACGGCTGCCCCGTGAGCGATACAGCCTCGGGGCAACATGGGTTCATCCCCATCGAAAATCTCACTGATTTGTCCTAATCCCGCCGTCTGCAGATGGTCGGCTAAGGGGGCGAGGAAACTGAGAGCCTCGCAACGGTTCTGATACAGTCGGTAATGGGCCAAACTATAAATTCCCAGCCACCAGGCCCAGGTTGTTCCCTGATGGTAGACGCGATCGCGCTGGTTCAAATCGCCGCCATAGATGCCCACATAATGCCGGTCATCGGGACACAGCGATCGCAGGCCATAGGAGGTCAACAGAGAGCGACGACAGACCTCCAAAATGGCTCGTTGACGGTCCAGAGATAACAACGGTCCGGGAAGATAGACCGCCAAGAGTTGGTTGGGCCGTAGTTTCGTCTCATCCCCCTCAGGCCCATCGAGAACATCGTAACAATAGCCCAAATTGGAATTCCAAAACCGTTGAAATCCGGCTTGAATTTGCCGGCCTAGGGCGTGATAAGCCTTAGAGCGGTGTCCGAGGGCTTCGGCAAAGTGAGTCATGGCGACAACGGCGTTATACCAGAGTGCATTGACTTCAATCGCTTTACCCTGACGAGGCGTGATCACATCATCCCCAACTTTGGCATCCATCCAGGTCAGTTGGGCCGCGCACTCTAGTAAACCATCTTGGCGATCGAGTCCAATTCCGGGATTAAGGCCGCAACGATACGCCTCAATCACCTCAACCAGCGTCGGATAAATTCGTTCAAGAAAGGATAAATCGCCGCTACTCTTAAAATACAAGCGCACGGCCTCGATATACCAAAGACTAGCATCGACCGTGTTATAAGCCGGTGGCCCGCCGTCATCAGGGAAAACATTAGGGAGAACACCGTTTTTAAAATAGCGAGCTGAGGTGGTTAAAACCGATCGCATCAACTCAGGACGACCCGTGGCCAAGGTCAATCCGGGTAGGCTCATCATGGTATAGCGACCCCAATCCCCAAACCAGGGATATCCGGTTAAAACCGTTGTTTCCCAACCGTTGGGAGGGATATACAGGGGTTGGCGAGTCACCAAAAAGCTATCAGCGGCTAATACCAACTGTTGAATCCAAGCCGGGGCGATCTCTTCTGAACCCGGGGGTTGGTTTTCTCTCCAGGTGCGAATCAATTGCTGCTCTCGGGCCTGATAGCGGTCCCAGGCGGCGGCGGCGTCTAACTCGGAGAGGGGGTCGGTACTGACCGCCACGGTGAAGGACTCTCCGGGGTCTAAGTTGGCTTTGAGGCTGGCACCGTGGAGATGGTCTTCACAGTCACCGGTGTGGCGATCGCGTTCCAGGGCCAAGTCGAAGCCAGCATACCAGTTATAACTTTCACTGACCCGGCCGCGATCGCTCAAAATATAACAGGGATCTCCCCCCTCACAGGAGAGTTTCACGCCCTGGGGACATGGAGTCATGTCCCAATTTTCCCCAGTAATCCCGCCATGATGACTGCGATCGTTGACGAGGGCTTTAATCGAGAGACTCAGCGATCGCCCACCCTGACGCAGATGATAACGGACATAGGTTATATTACGCCCCCACTCCATCCAAATCGACTTTTCCAGCCGCGCCTCACCACAGGCGTAGCGCCAAATCGGGGTACGCCCGTCGAGGCGAAACTGCTCAAGATAATAATAGCCTCGCGGCGCCACCGTCCCATCCGCCCAGCGATTGGTATATAGAGGATAGGACTTTCCACCCAACTGCACCGTTTCATCGAGTTTAACCACCCGCAAGCGACGGCGACAGGGGGGTTCGAGGGCGGCGACCAAAAGACCGTGATACTGACGTGTCAGTAACCCGGCTACAGTTCCACAACCATAGCCCCCAATCCCATTCGTGACCAACCATTCCCGCCGTTGCGCGTGGTCTAGGTCACCACAAATCTCTCGTCCGAACTGAATTGTCATCTCAAGCCGTCGCGATCTGCGTCTCTATACCCCATCCGCCTCCTCCCTCTCCAGTATTCCCAATAGGATGTTGTCTGTGGGTTTATTGCATGGCCATCTGCATCAAGATCTCGTGAGAGCCTTGTGCAATCCCATCGTCACTCGAACGACGTTGAACATAAGAACCATCCGTCTGCAACTCCCAAGCCTGGCGATTATCCGAGAGCATAATCCCCAAGATTTCTTGTAAATCCTTAGCGATGGTGGGATCTTGGACTGGCACCACCGCCTCAACCCGACGGTTGAGATTACGAGGCATCCAGTCCGCACTGCCAATAAATACCCGTTCTTGCCCCTCATTATAGAAGTAAAAGATGCGCGAATGTTCCAAAAAGCGCCCAATGATACTAATGACGCGGATATTCTCGCTTAACCCTTTCATCCCCGGACGTAGACAACAAATGCCTCGGACAATCAGGTCAATCTCCACGCCCGCCTGGGAGGCTTCATAGAGTGAAGCGATGAGTTTGGGATCCACGAGAGCGTTCATTTTCGCGACAATCCGTCCACTTCCCCCGTTTTTGGCATGGTCGATCTCCTGACGAATCAGCTGTTCCATCCGTTCGCGCATATTCACCGGGGCCACGAGCAGTTTGCGATAGGAGCGTTGCCGGGAGTAACCGGTGAGATGATTAAATAAATCGGTCAAGTCGGCACCAATTTCATCGTTACAGGTGATAATCCCCAAATCGGTGTAGAGTTTTGCGGTTTTTGGGTTGTAGTTTCCGGTACCAATATGGACGTAACGACGAATATGTTGTTTTTCTTGACGCACGACCATGGAGATTTTGGTGTGAGTTTTTAAACCCACTAATCCATAGACAACGTGAACGCCGGCTTGCTCTAATTTCCTCGCCCAAAGGATGTTATTTTCTTCATCAAATCGGGCTTTGAGTTCAACTAAAACGGCAACTTGTTTGCCATTTTCTGCGGCATCAATCAGGGAGTGAATAATGGGTGAATCTCCCGACGTCCGATAGAGGGTCATTTTGATGGCCAACACATCGGGGTCATGGGCGGCGGTGGTGATAAAGTGTTGCACCGTGGCGGTAAAGGAGTGATAGGGGTGATGAAACAAGACATCGCCCCGTTCACGGATTTCAGTAAATAGGTCATGTTCTCCATCGCCACTGGCTTGATTGAGGTTGAAATCAACGTCGCTAAACTGGCGGAAGCGAGCGGGAATAACTGGTGTCCAGGGAGTATCTTTGAGGTCTGGTAGGGGAAGTCCCATAAAGGACATTAGATCGCCTAATCCGAGGAGTCCTTCGACCTCATAGACATCTTCGGGGGCGAGGGAGAGTTCTCGCATCAACATATCCCGCACTTCGGGGGAGAGGGTTGAGGGAACTTCCATCCGCACCACGGACCCGCCCCAGCGTCGTTTTCGCAGTTCTTGTTCGATCGCCAGCAACAGGTCATCAGCTTCGTCTTCTTCGACGGCGATATCGGCGTTGCGGGTAATGCGGAAGGGGTGATATTCCTGGATATTCATCCCCGGAAAGAGGGCTTCGAGGTTATGGGCGATGACTTGTTCGAGAGGAACGCCGACCCAGTTGAGGCCCTGGTGGTTGCTGTCAGGATTATCGGGTTGGGGGAGTTCGATGAAGCGGGGGAGGACTTTGGGAACTTTGACGCGGGCGAAATGTTCTTGGTCAATTTCGGGATCTTTGACCACGACAGCTAAGTTGAGGCTGAGGTTGGAGATGAAGGGGAAGGGATGGCCCGGGTCTACGGCCAGGGGGGTGAGGACGGGGAAAATTTTGTCCTCGAAGTAGGTTTGTAGGTAGGTGCGTTGTTCTTGGTTGAGGTCGATGTAGTCGAGGAGGTAAATTCCATGGTCCGCCAGTTGGGGCCGGAGGACGGTTTGGAAGTGCTGGTGTTGTTCGGCGAAGATGGGATGGAGGCGATCGCTAATATCGTTGAGTTGCTGTTGGGGACTGCGACCGTCGGGGGTGAGTTTACGAACTTCGGCTTTGACTTGTTGTTTGAGTCCCGCCACCCGGACCATAAAGAATTCGTCGAGGTTGTTACTGACAATCGCCATGAATTTGAGGCGTTCGAGGAGGGGGGTGCGATCGTCGAGGGCTTCGTATAGAACCCGATAGTTAAATTCGAGCCAGCTTAACTCGCGGTTAAAGTAGTTGTTGGGATCCTTGAGGCGATCGCTGTCAGCCGGGCTGGATTTCAGGGCCTTGCTGGAGGACTCGGATGCGGTTTTTTTGGTCTTAGCCATAGAGAGAGTTTGGGGGAGAGACTACGAGGATTGGGTCAGGCGAGGATGAGCGACTAGAGGTCTATGAGGAGGGTTAACAGCGAGGGTTAACGGCCTTGTCGAAACACCTCATCTTCTCGACCCACCCACCAATCGCCGAGTTGGGCTAACTCAGCTTGGATTTGTGACAGTTCGGCGACGTAATCGGACTGGGACAGGCTAGAACGGCGTTCTTGCAGCTTCTTGAGGCGCAATTGGGCCAACAGCCAGGGCTTGTGTATCCCGTCGATCGCCTCAATATAGTGTGCCAGGTCGTGACTGTTCATGAATGCTATATCGTACCTCGGTCAGTTTAACTTCAGCTTAACGGCACGGGGCAAAAAAAACAGCCACGGCAGGCGTGGCTGAGATGCTTAGGGATTGAAACGAATGATCTTGGGACTGATCTGTCCTCAATCTAGCGCATTCGACCTAGATCAGTAGACCTAGCTCATTTGGCTGGCAACAAAGTCCCAGTTAACCAAGCTGCTGAGGAAGGTGTCGAGGTAGTCGGGACGTTTGTTTTGGTAGTCGAGATAGTAGGCGTGTTCCCAAACGTCGATGGTCAACAAGGGTTTGAGACCTTGGGTGACAGGGTTCTCGGCGTTGAGGGTTTTCACGACTTTGAGGCTGTCGCCATCTTGGACTAACCAAGCCCAACCACTGCCGAATTGACCGCCACCGGCGGCTTTGAGTTCAGCAACGAGTTTGTCATAGCTGCCAAACTGAGCATTGATTTTTTCGGCTAAAGCACCGCTGGGTTGACCGCCGCCACCGGGTTTCATGCATTGCCAGTAGAAGCTGTGGTTCCAAACTTGAGCGGCGTTGTTGAACACACCGGATTTTTCGGGCTTGCCGGCGGTGGCTTTAATGATATCTTCTAAGGATTTACCCTCAAGATCAGTCCCTTCGATCGCAGCGTTGAGTTTTTTGACGTATCCAGCATGGTGCTTGCCATGGTGGAATTCTAGGGTTTGTGCTGAGATATGGGGCGCAAGTGCGTCTTTGGCGTAGGGTAATTCAGGAAGCGTGAATGCCATTGATGTTTCTCCTCTAATGTCTTCTGTTACGGTCTTCTGTTACGCTCTTTGGTTACAGTCTGCCGTTAGACAGGGCGGCAGCTAAGACCTTTTGTTATTTCCAGCCGAGAGAGACCTCGGCGTTCCGCTAGCAGGCTCCTTGAGCCTCGCTGGTTGCGGCAATGAAACTTAACAGTTTTGATCCTATCCCAAAACCTAACACAAATCCAGACTGATTATGAGAAAGCAAAATTAGAATGGCTGTAAGAACGATTTAACAAGGGGTGTGGCGATTTCGTGAACTGGGGCGATCGCGTTGGGGGAGATCCATGTTAGGTTTCGGGGTAAGCGGGACATTTTTTCGATGTCTGTAGCCCGTAATACAGAAGACGCTAGGGGTTTGTCAGTTATGACACTCAAGGATATGCTGTTCGCTGTTTCGCTATTTCCCTATTTGGGCTTTCTCTACTTCCTGACGCGATCGCCTGAAACACCGCGTTTAGCCCTAATTGGCTTTTACCTGTTACTGTTATTCGTGATTGTGACGATTCCCGCTGGCATCTACGCCCAAGTTGAGTATGGTGAAAGCCTTGCCAACATTGACTGGCTGCATGGCAGTGCTGAATTTTTCCTAACCCTCTCGAACTTGGTGGTCGTTCTCGGTTTCCGAGAAGCTCTCAACGGCTGGGAACCGCCCCAAGATGAACCGGATTAACACACTCTCGTCTCCTTAGAGGTTCTATGCAGCCTAGCGTCATTGGCATTGATCTCGGTGGAACCGCCATTAAACTGGGACAGTTTACCCCTCACGGGACCTGTTTACAGCAGTTGCAGGTGGCCACGCCGCAACCGGCGACCCCTGAGGCGGTGTTAGCGGCCATTGCGGCGGCGGTGAGGGAGCTGGACCCTCACGCTAAAAGTCTCGCTTTGGGCCTGGGAACTCCGGGGCCAACAGATGCTGGGGGACGTATCGCTCGCGTGGCCATCAATTTACAGGGTTGGCACGATGTCCCGGTGGCCGATGTTCTCGAACACAAGACGGGACAGGCCACAATTTTGGCCAATGATGCTAACTGTGCTGGGTTAGGCGAGGCTTGGCTGGGGGCCGGGCGAGAGGTTGAGAATCTGATTCTCTTGACGCTGGGAACTGGGGTGGGGGGGGCAATTATTCTCGATGGACGGTTGTTTGTCGGCCGGACTGGGGCCGCTGGCGAGTTGGGGTTAATTACCCTCAATCCTCAGGGTCCCCCTTGTAATAGCGGCAATCCGGGGTCTTTGGAACAATATGCTTCGGTTCAGGCAATTCGCCGCGAGACGGGGTTAGAGCCGCATCTGTTAGCCGCTCAGGCGCAATCTGGGGATGAGGGGGCGATCGCCTATTGGCAGCAATACGGGCAACGACTCGGGGCCGGGTTAGCCAGTTTGGTCTATGTTCTCACCCCCGAGATGATTGTCCTCGGGGGTGGGATTGCGGCCGCTGCACCTCTGTTTTTAGGGGCCACTGAAGCGGAATTGAGGCGACGGGTTCTGCCGAGTTCGCGGGAGGGACTGAGCCTGCGGTTGGCTGAGTTGGGCAATCGCGCCGGGATGGTGGGGGCGGCCCAACTGGCCTGGCAATTTCTGGCGGCTAAGCGGGGCTAGAAGGCGCCACCGCTGGGCATGACGGTGATTTCGTCGATCGCGGCGCCATCGGGCAGTTGCACGACGTTGAGGATGGTTTGGGCCACGGCCTCTGGGGTGAGCATTTGGCTGCGATCGAACCCGGCTTTGTCCATGGTGTCGGTTTCCCAGATGGCGGTATTGACGGCTCCTGGACAAACGGTCGTGACCTGAATCCCATGCTCTTTTTCTTCGGCGGCTAGGGTTTGGGACCATCCCCGCAGGGCGAATTTACTGGCAGAATAGGCACCCCAGTCGGGGAAGGCCTGTTTTCCGGCGATGGACGAAATGTTGATGATGATTCCGCCTCCCTTGGCTCGCATATGGGGCAGAATGCCGCAGGTGGACTCGAAGACGCTGGTGACGTTGAGGCGGAAGACTCGCTCCCAATCGGCGAGGGAGGTGTCGGTGAGGGAGTTGATATAACCGATTCCGGCATTGTTGACGAGGATATCAACTCGGCCGAGTTTTTCGGCGAAGGTGGCAAAGCGATCGCGTAATTGGTCTAACTCACCCATGTCGCAGGGGAAGACGTCGGCGGTGACTCCAAACTCGCGAGCGGCGATCGCCACCTGTTCGAGTTTATCCTGGGAGCGACTGAGTAAGGCTAGGTTAATTCCAGCTTTGGCGAAGGCGAGAGCGGTGGCTTTGCCGATACCGCTACTGGCTCCGGTAATGAGTGCAAGTTGTCCTTGAGTAGATGTCATGCAATTCGCGATGTTGAGGATTGACAATGTCTATGTTGACATACTCCCCACTAAGCAAGAGATGGGGATTCTCCGGCTAATCAAACCGACTAAGCGGCTTAACTGACGGTTGGTTTGACAAAGCGATCGGATTGCCAGAAACCCTGGTCTTATGCCCGTTCTTTGTCCATTTAGAGTCGTGGGTATGCCCGACCCCGACTTTTTCTATGTTTTTGGCAGCATTCTC
>NZ_JAWOCL010000186.1:0-7705 GCF_046483825.1 Sodalinema sp. | reverse complement strand
GGTATAGGTGGACTGGACGGGGAACCGGGAGACGCAGGCGGCGAGTTTTTCTTCGATGAGGGTGCGGGCGATGGTTTGCGCTTCCTCGGCGGAGGTGGCGGTGATGAGAACGATGAGAGCGTCAGACATCGGGGTAGTCATGGGGAATGGATTGGTGAACAATCTAGGTCGGGTTTGGGGGGGTCGTCGTCAGGGATTGAAGGTCTCATTCGGCAACGGAACCCGTAACGGAACCCGTCACTATCGTATGATGCGTCTTGTAGGATGGGGAGCCAAATTCTGAAATCAGGTTTGGGATGTTTTCGAGGCGGATTGTGGCTGTCTCGTCAGAATTGATTTCGTAAACCCATTGGCTTTCCTCACATGAGGATGAACGGATGGGTGCGATCGCGTCGGGAAATTGCCCCTCTCGACGCGCCTGCTCGTTAATCTGTTGTAGGTTTTGGCTGAGTTCTAAGGCAAACTGGAGTTGCTGGGGTCTAACCCACCACTGAAAACGGTATTCGTTCCTCTCCGCATCATCGATAGAACTCCATTGCGTCGAGGGAATGGCCTCTAACAACTCTTGAGGGGTTAAACGGCAGATATCCATCTCTTCCATCTTCTCAAGTAACTGACGTTCTGCTTGCCAGACTTCGGCGGCGATTAGGTTGAAGTAGGGTGTGGCCAGGGGCCAGAGAAGCTGACGTATTGGAGGTGCGCCTTCGATCAGAGTTGAATCTGTCCAAGTTGATGAGTAAAAGTAGGCTTCAAATTTTAATCGTGACAGGCTGGTGTTTTGATGGGTGGCGATCGCGGGTTCAAGTTTTGCTTTGATATTGTCTGGGATATTGTCTGGGAAATCGTCGAGTTGACGAATCAGGTTTAGAAGATGTTTGTAATGGGTCTCAAGAGTCGCTTGAGAGGCTAAATCGGGATTCTTGTCTAACGACTTGAGCAGGTTTAAGATAGCGTTGAAACTCGCTTCAGTTTGATTGATGTCCCCAGCTTGGTGACGCTCAATGATGTTCAGCATGATGAGCTGAGATAGGCGGATCGGGAGCGACAGTTTGGGGAGTTGCGTTGAAAAATTGTAGGTTCGTACATCATAGGGAAGTCCGAAATCGAGGTTTTCGTCTTGAGCGAGGCGATCGCGAATTTGGTTCAGTTCGGCTCGATTGTCATCGAGATAGCGTTGTAGTTCTTGGGGGATTTCGGGTAAACGGCGATCGCCTGACTCAAAGACTTGTTGTAGATAGCGATCGAGACGATCTCCAAGCTGCTCAACATCAGAATGATCGGCCCATGCTTCTAATTCTAAGGCGAAGGAACTTGGCTCTCGGGGTGGAAAGTCTTGGTACATCTTTTCCGAGTATTGGTCTCGGTTCGCTAAGGAATCTCGACTCATGGTATTAGCGAAAAACACCCCGATGATCCAGCTAGTAATTAGGACGATATTGGCAATCATTAACAAACGAGGTTTCCAGGGTTTTGGCTTCATTTAATCTGACCTCCCGGTTGGCTCTTCATTGCCGCAAAGTGTTCTAAGAGCAAGCGATGGCTGAAGATATATCCACCCCCCATTTTTTGGACAAAGATACAGGAGGTTGCATAATCGAGAAAGTGAGCATAGTTCCAGGGAATGCGATTTTGCGATCGCAACAGTAGTCGGAGTAAACCATGTTTTAGAGCCGCAATTCCACCACTAACCAATCCCACGCCAATTCCTAAAGCAATTCCCGCTGAGATAGACACGCCAACCCATCCAGCTAGGGTTCCTAAAAGAACCATGGCCACGGTTCCTAAAATCAGGCTATTGTGTAAGGCTTGCCAAATACCCTGATTGGGCGTTGTTGTGGTCTTGTCAATATCTGTTCCGGTAAAACCACCAATTAGAAAAGCAACGAGTCCCCCCAGAAATTGAAGGATAATTCCTAAGGGAATCCCTAAGATAAAGGAAGCTAAAAATTGAGTCCAGATAGAATTAGGCATTGTCGTTAAACCAAAATCTAGGGACAAGACAAAAAACAGATAAACTATCGAAATTTGACCGAGAATAAGACCAATTGCCAACCCCCACAGCATCCCCTCTATGAGTTTTTGTTTCCCCCAAAACCAAGACCATTGAAGTTTGTTGTATGACCGAATAGGGGTTTTTGCAATGACTAAAAACACGATAGCACTAGAGGCATAAATAACATAAAGTAAAGGTAGAGTTTCCAGACTCGCAAAGATTAGGTAAGATTTTTTATAAATTATCCAATCTTCATAAAAACGAGTGGCGCCTAGTCCTAAAAGGACGGCGATCGCCCCACTAAACACACTATAACTAAACACTCCCAGAGGGGAGAATACCCTGGGGCCAAAGGCTTGACGGAAGACGGACCAACATACCGCACTCATAAATCCTAAGACTGCCCCGGTTATTGTTGTTATAAAAAACAGAGAAAAACTAACTTCAAAAACAGCCGTAAAATTGGGCAGTATCATTGAAAAAATTGCGCCAAAAACTGCACCTAGACTTGAAAAAAGTTTAGCATGATATTCAAACTTCTGAGAGTTGCGGCTTAACCAACTCTGTTGAATCCCCTCAATCAAAAACACCGTCTGCGACTCTTTCACGAGCTGACGAGCCAACTCACTGAGCCAATGTTTGGTGTGCTGATCTTGATAAGGCTTATCAGCAACGCGCCGGGCCAGCATTCGCTCAATATATTTATCAAATAAATGCTGACGGCGTTCCTCTGCATTCACTCTCCTTTGGATTTCATGAGCAGAAATCCCCTGATAGGCGATGGACATAATACTCAACATTAAGGGCGATCGCGCCAGTTCTTGTAGGCTGGAATCCTCCTGTATTATCTGAGCGATTGCCGCGAGATCTTCGCCAGACTTTAAAAAATACTGGTTAACCTGTTCCGGGGTTAACGGTTGCAGACAAATTGCTCCTTGAAGCTGTAAACGAGTCTGGAGAGCTTCATAATCACTAATACGGCTACAAACAATTAGATCCGTTTGCCCATGATCCTGATAAAATTGGTTGATGGCCTCAACACAAGACTCGCGATGTCTGGGATTGACTTCATCTAAGCCATCGAGTAGTAGTAACAGTTTCTGATCCTGAATCCAAGTTTTGGCGATTTCGCGGCGAACCTGATATTTGCTTTGGAGTTCAGTGACTAACCAGTCGGCGATCGCCTGTCGTTTTCCGGGCCAGGATGACAGATTTAAAATAACAGGAATTGCCAAGTTTACATCATATTTAGCTCGTTCAATCAATTCCCGAGCAATTTCTAAGAGCGTGGTTGTTTTTCCCGAACCAGGAGCGCCTAAAATTAGCAAACTTCGTGATGCACCTAAGTCATCAAACTTGGCGATCGCCTGGGTTCCTGGAGGTAGCATATCCGAGGTGTCTTGACGGCGCCAGAGAAGACTCCAGGGGCGATCGAGTAGATCGTCACGGGAGTCTAAACCCAATTCCAGAGCCACACGACGTTGTAAGGAACGTTCGAGAACCCCCTCAATCCAATAATGACTCACTTTATCGAGTAACACTTGACGATTACGATACTCTTGTCTGAGAGGTGGTGCCGGCGATCGCAACCGGGTACGAGAGGATTCTAAAAGGATTTGATAAACGGGGAAAGCTTCACTAATATTCTTGAGTTCTCGCAAGCCTAAATACGTCGCCTTGACAGATAATGTTTTTTTGACATCATCATAAACGGTCTTCGACAAACAAATTCCTCCCGGTTCAGCCTGAGTTTGTAGGCGAGCCGCAATGTTAACCCCGTTGCCCATAATGTCATTGTCTTTAAGGTAAACATTGCCTAAATGAATACCAATGCGATGATTCAAAACATCGTCATCCGAGAGAGATTTTGACTGGTTGGCCAACTGTTTCTGAATCTCCAAAGCACAAGCCACCGCTTGCAAGGCATTGTCAAAATACATTAACAATCCGTCTCCTGTCGATTTGAGAACCCGGCCCTGCGTCTCTTGACAGATTTGCCTCATTAACCCCAAATCTCGCTCGACTAACCCTAGGGTTCGCTCTTCATCAGCGGCCATTCTGGCACTAAACCCCACCGCATCACTAAAGACAACAGCCGCCAAGATTCGTTGTGGATCTAGCAAAGTGCTTGGATGGTCATTCATGGTTCTCACCTCGTTATGCAATCCCAGACTCGGACGATCGCGAGACAACAGCTCAAGGGAGATTGACTCAACTTGACTCTGCATCCCCGCAAACTGATGCAAGACTGTGCTGCTGATTACCGCTCATTTCTTAGATGTCGCCATTGTACGGCCGGTTATGGGTTCCCTTTTCCGATATATTAAGCGTGTTCACCCTTACTGTTTGAAGCGGAGTTGCGACGATGCTGTATCCCGTTGTCTGGCGCGACGATCGCGTGGCGCTGATTGACCAAAATCGATTACCCCGAGAATTAACCCAAGTCGAGATTCGTCGGAGTGACGACATGGCCATGGCCATCAAAACCATGATTGTCCGGGGTGCGCCAGCGATTGGGGTGGCGGCGGCCTATGGGATGTACCTGGGGGCCGGGGAAATCGAAACCCGCGATCGCACCGCCTTTCTCGAACGCCTCGAAGCCGTGGGCCAGATGCTGCGGGACACTCGGCCCACCGCCGTTAACCTCTTCTGGGCCATTGAGCGGATGTTAAAGGTGGCCCGCACCACTCCCGGAACCGTTGAACAGGTGCGTCAAACCCTATTAGAGACCGCCAAAGCCATTAATGCGGAGGATATTGAGACCTGTCAGGCGATCGGCGATCATGGCTTGGAGTCCCTCCCGAAACAGCCGGACAAACTGCGCCTGTTGACCCACTGTAACGCTGGTGCGTTGGCCACGGCTGGCTATGGAACGGCGCTGGGGGTGGTGCGTTCCGCCTATACCGCTGGACGCTTGCAACGACTCTATGCTGATGAAACCCGTCCCCGTCTCCAGGGTGCAAAACTGACCACCTGGGAATGTATCTATGATGGGATTCCGGTCACGGTGATTACCGATAGTATGGCGGCTCATTGTATGCAGCAAAATATGATTGATGCGGTGGTGGTGGGGGCCGATCGCATCGCCGCCAATGGTGATACGGCCAATAAAATTGGGACTTATAGCCTGGCGCTGGTGGCGAAGGCCCATAATATCCCCTTTTTTGTAGCCGCTCCGAAATCTACGGTAGACTTGAGCCTGAGCCATGGTGGTCAGATTCCCATTGAGGAACGGGACCCGGTGGAGATTTACCAAATTGGTGAGACGCGCCTGGTTCCTAAGGGGGCCGAGTTCTATAATCCCGCCTTTGATGTCACTCCAGCGGAGTTGATTACCGCCATTATCACCGAACAGGGAGCGATCGCGCCGGCAGAACTCCAGAGTATTTTTGCCAATCCCTCCCCCGCGTCCTAGGTCAATCTCTCCGTTTCCAGAAATTAGCTTGTACAATAGCCATTAAGTCGCCCTTCGACATTATGCCGAGCGATTCTCACCGCGTCGTTGCCATCTATCCCGGTAGCTTTGACCCCATTACCCTAGGTCATCTCGATATTATCGAGCGAGGTTGTCGATTATTTGACAAAGTCGTGGTTGCTGTGGTAAGGAATCCGAATAAGAGTCCTCTCTTGGAGGTCGACGAACGCATCGGGTTAATCGAACAAAGTACCGAACATCTCAGCAACATCGAGATCGATCGCTTTGATGGTCTAACGGTAAACTACGCTAAACTCAAAGGGGCAAGTGTCCTGCTTCGCGGATTGAGGGTGCTGTCTGATTTCGAGATGGAGTTACAAATGGCTCATACCAATAAAACCCTCTCGGATTCCATCGAGACCGTGTTTCTCGCCACCAGCAACGAATATAGCTTCCTCAGCAGTAGCCTTGTCAAAGAGGTTGCTCGCTTCGGCGGCTCTGTCGATCGCTTTGTACCTCCACCTGTAGCCACAGAGATTTATCGATGTTACGTCAGGACTCAGCCGGGATCGATTCCCAATCCGAAAACCGCCAACCCCAACCCGAACCGACCGCGCCTGTAGATGGCGATCGCGCCGAACAGACGGGTTCGGGAAGTGTCAATATCCAGCAAGCCTTAAACCGTATCGAGGAAGTCATCCTCGATAGTCCCCGCATTCCGTTTACGGGACGGACACTCATTGACGAGGAACCGCTACTCGATCTCCTCGATGCGATTCGGCTCAATCTTCCCACCGCATTTCAGGAAGCCGAAGAGGTGGTTCGTCAGAAAGACGAGATTTTCCGCCAAGCTGAACAGTACGGACGCGAAATTGTAGACGCCGCTGAACAACAGGCGGCCAATATCCTCGACGAGATGGGATTGGTTCGCCAAGCCAAGGTCGAAGCCGACCGAATGCGTCAACAAGTTCGGACGGATTGTGAGGTGGCCCGCGAACAAGCGATTCGTGAGATCGAGCAACTCCAACAGCAGGCGCAACAAGAACTTGAGCAGATCCATGCGCGAGCCTTGGCCGAAGCCAGTACCATCGAGTCGGGTGCGGATGAGTACGCAGATAAGGTACTTCAGAACATTGAGCAACAACTCAGTGACATGATGCGCGTTATCCGCAATGGTCGCCAGCAGCTTCAGCAGGAGTCCACCTATCGCGCACATCAGAAGGAAAGCAGTTCTCAAGCGATTCGCCGCTACTGATGGCGACGATGAGGCTAGGATTCGTCGAGTCCCAACTCCCGTAACCGTTGTTCCATGGCTTTGAGTTGTGCTTCGGCGGTTTCGGCTCGCTGGCGTTCCCGTTGACGTTCGGCTTCAGCGGTTTCGGCTCGTTGGCGTTCCCGTTGATGTTCGGCTTCGGCGGTTTCGGCTCGTTGGCGTTCCCGTTGATGTTCCTCTTCAGCGGTTTCGGCTCGTTGGCGTTGGCGATCGCGTTCGGCTTCGGCTTCCTGACGACGGCGATCGAGTTCAATAAACCCTAAAAAGGGATCGCCAGTGGGAGTGAAAATCTTTAGAGTTTCCTCTTCGAGTTGAAAACGAATCCCCAAACGAGGACTCACCCAACCTTGTATATCTTCAATTGGATCTAAGCGTCCCTCCCCACGAATCATCCCCGCTAAATCCACCTCATCTGGGTCATAAACATAGTATTCTTCGACCCCGTGATAATCGTAAAACGCTTGTTTCTGAATCATTTCTGAAACTCGATTTCCTGGTGAGAGAATTTCAAACACCACTTGCGGCGCGATATGGTCTTCTTCCCATTGTTTATAAGACCCGCGATCGCCTTTCGGTCGTCCAAACACCACCATCGCATCGGGTGCGCGACGAATGCGGTTATTTCCCTCCACGGGATACCAGAGTAAATCCCCGGCGACGAACACATCAGGATTGTCCGCAAAGAGTAATTCTAAGTTCTCTTTAATCACCACAATCCAGCGAAATTGTTTAGTATTGTCCGCCATCGGTTGTCCGTCACTATCGGGGTAGATGATATCAGTTGATTTCGAGAGTTCTCTAACCATTAGCTGTCTCCTGAATCCAATCCTAGGTCTCGTAACCGTTGTTCCATGGCTTTGAGTTGTGCTTCGGCGATTTCGGCTCGTTGGCGTTCCCGTTGATGTTCCTCTTCAGCTAAATTAGCTCGTTCTTCAGCGGTTTCGGCTCGTTGGCGTTGGCGATCGCGTTCGGCTTCGGCTTCCTGACGACGGCGATCGAGTTCAATAAACCCTAAAAAGGGATC
>NZ_JAWOCL010000039.1:0-21949 GCF_046483825.1 Sodalinema sp. | reverse complement strand
CCAGGATTTACGCACGGCTCCGAGTTCGTTACCTCGGTAACGAACTCGGAGCCGTGCGTAAATCCTGGCAAGATGCCGAAGTGCGTTGGGTCTTGACCTATCCAGAAGTGTACGAAGTGGGTGCGTCCAACCTAGGACATATCATCCTCTACAGTATTCTCAACGCCCAGCCCCGCCAACTGTGCGATCGCGCCTACCTCCCGGCCATGGACTTGATCGAAAAGTTGCGGGACACGGACACCCCCCTCTTCGCCGTCGAGGCCCATCGCCCCCTCAAAGAGTTTGACATTCTCGGCTTTAGCCTCAGCTACGAACTCGGGGCCACCAATATCCTGGAAATGCTGACCCTAGCCGGGATTCCCCTCACCTGGGGCGAACGTCTCAGTCGTGGCCTCGAAGACCCCCTGATCTTCGCCGGTGGACAAACCGCCACCTCCAACCCGGAACCCTACGCCGACTTTCTCGATTTCGTGGCCCTCGGCGATGGCGAAGAACTGCTACCGGAAATCGGCCTCGTCATCGAAGAAGCCAAACGAGCCGGATTGAGCCGCAAAGACCTCTTACTCGACTTAGCCCAGGTTCCCGGCGTGTACGTCCCCATGTTTTACGACATGGCTGAGGATGGCTCAGTCCGCCCCAATCATCCCCAAGTCCCGGAACGAGTCCTGCGGCGGGTTGCGCCCCCAATGCCCGCCTATTCCATCGGCTTGGTCCCCTATATCGAAACCGTCCACGATCGCCTCACCGTGGAAATTCGCCGGGGTTGCACCCGTGGCTGTCGCTTCTGTCAACCGGGAATGCTGACTCGGCCCGCCCGAGATGTGAACCCGGAACAGGTGGTCAATACCATCGAAAAAGGGATGCGGGCCACGGGCTATAACGAGTTTTCTCTGTTGTCCCTAAGCTGTTCCGATTATCTGTCCTTACCTGCTGTGGGCATGGAAGTCAAGAATCGTTTACAAAACGATAACATTTCCCTGTCTCTGCCCAGCCAGCGGGTCGATCGCTTCGACGAGAACATCGCCAATATCATCGGCGGAACCCGTCAATCGGGGTTAACCTTCGCCCCCGAAGCCGGAACCCAGCGGATGCGGGACATCATCAACAAAGGACTCACCAACGAAGAACTCTTGCGGGGGGTGAAAACCGCCTACGAGCAAGGTTGGGACAAAGTGAAGCTCTACTTTATGATTGGGCTTCCTGGTGAAACGGATGCCGATGTCATCGGTATTGCCGAAACCGTGCGCTGGTTGCAACAAGAATGTCGCAGTCAGAAACGGCGACGCTTTCACATCAACTTAACCATTTCCAACTTCACCCCTAAACCCCATACTCCCTTCCAATGGCATAGTGTCTCGACGAGTGAGTTTTTACGCAAACAAGATCTGTTGCGGCAAGAATTTAAGCGAATGCGGGGCGTTAAAGCCAACTTTACCGACGTTCGCATCTCGGCCATGGAGGACTTTGTGGGCCGGGGCGATCGCCGTCTAGGTCCTGTGATTCGCCGCGCCTGGGAACTCGGGGCCGGGATGGATGCTTGGTGGGAAAGCCTCGATCGCGCCTATCAAGCCTGGGAGGTGGCGATCGACGAATCCGGCCTAACCTGGAAATATCGCCAAGTCGAATCCGGAGAATGGAATCTCTTTAAAGACGATCAGGGCAACATCGATAACAGCCAATCCCTCGATGCGCCCCTTCCCTGGGACTATCTCAACACCGGCATCGACAAAACCTGGCTCAAACAGGACCTACAACGCGCCCTCGAAGCCGCTACCGTTCCCGACTGTGCCTATGAAGGCTGTTCCCACTGCGGCGTATGTACCCCCGACTTTGGCCATAACATCGTCGAAACGCCTCCCCCCATCCCCCACTTCGTCGGTCATTTCAAACCCAACACCCACCGCGAACAGCGGCTGCGGGTTCGCATGGGCAAACTCGGCGACATGGCCCTAATTGGCCATTTAGACTTTGCCCGTCTCCTCGATCGCGCCATCCGTCGAGCGGCCCTGCCCATCTCCTTCAGCGGTGGCTATCACCCCAGTCCCCGCATCTCCCCCGCCAACGCCCTGCAACTCGGGGCCACCAGCGACGGGGAAGTGGTGGAATTTGACCTCACCGAACCCCTCGATGCCGAGGAATTTAAACAGCGGTTACGGGAGCAATTGCCGCCGCAAATGCCCATCTACGAGGTCGAGGTTGTCCCCGTCAAAGGCTTAGCCGCCACCCGAGTCTTAGAACGCGCCCAATATCAACTGACCTTGGCCAGTCCCCAGGGAGAGTGGGCCACGTGGGTTGACGCGGTGAACCAGGCCTCAGAACTGTGGAGCGAACATCGCAGCAAATCTGGAAAAATTCGGGCCATTAACCTCAGAGAACGACTGTTTGCCCTAGACTATGTAGACTCGTCCCATCCCGATCAAGCCGTCATTGCCTATGAAGGAAGTTGTCGTAACGATGGGACGCTGTTGCGGCCATCCCAAGTGGTGGAAATGCTCGAAGCCGTCTCCGGTGTCGAGATCGAAAACCAGCATGTGCATCGTCAACGGCTCATTTTTCGCCCGGAAACACCGTAGGGGCCAAAGTATTGGCTGAGATAGTTACCAACACAAAAGCCAGGAAAAAACGTGATATAGTGGGGGGTAAAGTACAAATTCGTACTCAACTATCGCGTCGGGTTTGTCAGCCCCAAGACACCCAACTTTGACCGTTGGGGGATGCGAGTTAGACCCGTGCGAAGGATAACAACCCGTAGGTTTAAAAAAGATGGGCGGTTCTGACTGGGACTCGTTAGTCTGGCTAACTCCCGTCGGTTCGGTCTACGGTCAGCGTTAACGGCACCCTTGAGAGACGCCGTCAGAGGTCGATGTCGGAGGATACGGCAGCCCCTCACTGCGATCGTTACGCGCTCAGGCTGAAGACCATTTGCCCAACGTCGTTGGTGATAATCAGATGGTTTGCCTGTACAGATGTTCCCCACTCCAGTCTTTTCCCAAACGTCCAATTCAGAAGCAAGCCGGTATGCTCCGGTTTCCCATCGCTCTTGCGGAAGCTGATCAAACGTGAGGAACTGCTGTCAACGCCAACGATGTTGCAGGACTAGACTGTCTTCGTCGATCGAAAGCATCGAGTTTTTCGGGATAACGTGACGTTTCCCCGCCGACGCTTTCATCGCTGCGAATCTCCCGGAGGAGCGCCCCACCCCTTTAACCTCCAAAACTCTAAAAAATTTGAGGAAATTGAATGCCCAAGCAAATTATTATCGCCGAGCAGCATCGGATTGCTGCTGTATTTTCTGAAGATCAAATCCAGGAGCTGGTGGTTGCCACTGGAACTCACCAAGTGAGTGATGTTTATGTGGGAACCGTCGAAAACGTGATTCCCGGAATTGACGCCGCCTTCGTGAACATCGGAGATCCTGAGCGCAACGGCTTTATGCACGTGACAGACCTCGGGCCGCTGCGGCTGAAACGCTCTTCAAGTGCCATTACCGAACTCTTGACCCCGAAACAGAAGGTTCTGGTTCAGGTGATGAAGGAACCCACGGGGAATAAAGGCCCCCGGTTAACAGGCAATATTACCCTTCCCGGTCGCTATTTGGTTCTGATGCCGTTTGGTAAAGGCGTGCATCTGTCTCGCCGCATTGTCAGTGAGTCGCAACGCAATACCTTGCGGGCCTTGGCGATTTTGATTAAACCCGCCGGAATGGGATTGTTGGTGCGAACCGAAGCCGAAGGGGTGGCCGAAGATGCCATCATCGAAGACTTAGAGGTGCTGCAAAAACAATGGGAGGTGATTCTCGAAGAGTACAACACCACCCGCGAACCAACCTTGCTGAACCGGGATGATGATTTCATTCAACGGGTGTTGCGCGATATGTACAACACCGATGTCAACCGGATTGTCGTGGACTCCCCCAGTGGGCTAAAACGAGTCAAGCAGAACTTGGCCTCCTGGAATGATGGCAAGAATTTGTCGGTCTCGATTGACCATCACCGGGAATCTCAGCCAATTTTGGAGTATTTCCGGGTCAATGCGGCCATTCGCGAAGCCCTGAAACCTCGGGTGGATCTGCCGTCGGGGGGCTATATCATTATTGAACCCACTGAAGCCTTAACGGTGGTGGATGTGAACTCGGGGTCCTTTACTCGTTCGGCCACCTCGCGGGAGACGGTGTTATGGACGAACTGCGAAGCGGCGGTGGAAATTGCCCGTCAATTGCGCCTGCGTAATATCGCCGGGGTGATCGTGATCGATTTCATTGATATGGACTCGCGCCACGATAAGTTGAAGGTGTTGGAGCAGTTTAATACGGAGTTGGCCGCCGATAAGGCCCGTCCTCAGATTGCTCAGTTGTCTGAGTTGGGGTTGGTGGAGTTAACCCGCAAACGCCAAGGTCAAAATATTTATGAGTTGTTTAGTGAACCCTGTCCGACTTGTACGGGGTTAGGCCATTTAGCTCAACTTCCGGGTGAGGAGTCGGTGCGGACGGTGGAGGTGGCCCGCACGGCAACCTCGGAGACGAGCAAGGGCCAATCTCAATCGTCTTCGACGACCAGTTCTCCTCGCAATGGGGATACGCCTGCGCCTCGCTTGCGTGATAGTAGTCCCAGATTACGCGATCGCAGCCCCAGTCGCCTCGACCCTGCCTCAGATACCCTCTCGGATACGGAGGGGGATACCCCGGAAATCGATCTGATTCATCATCCGAGTTATCAGGAAATGGGGGACGGAACAACTCGCCGTCGTCGTCGCCGACGTTTTGCTAGTCCTGATATTAAAGCTCATGCTGAGGAACAGGCGAAGTCGAGTGGGGGCCGTCAGGAGTCATCTCAGGAGTCATCTCAGGAGTCATCTCAGGAGTCATCTCAAGAGTCATCTCAAGAGTCATCTCAAGAGTCTCGTCGCGATCGCCCCACGGTCGACTCCACGCCAGACTCCCGTCAGGACAACGATGGAGATGAGGAGAAACCTAGCCGCAGCCGCAGCTCTCGCGAGAGCAAATCCGAGGATAGCTCGGAAGTGATTACGGTCGAGATGACCCCCCAGGAGCAGGAAGTCTATGCCATGATGGGGATTTCGCCCTGTGTTAAGCTCGGCCAATTTCCCAAGAATCCTAAAGCCGCCACAATTCATGTGGTCAATCCCGGTGAAGGAACGGGGAATGGGCCGGTACGGTCTTTAGAGAAAGCCGAGAAAGCGTCGCCGGTAAAGCCGTCGAGTCCCGCGCCGGAGGTTGACACGACGTCAGACCGTCAACCCTCAAGTCGTTCGACGGTTACGTTAGCCTCCCAGGACACGGCTAGCGAGACGGACAAGACCGCTGATACTAAAACTCAGGAGGCGGAGTCTCCCGAGACGAGTAGTAGCAGCCGCAGTAAGTCTCGCACCACTCGCCGCCGCCGTCGTCGTTCCTCGGCCAGTTCTGACTCGTGACCTTAGAGCTTAATCTGCCATCTCGCTCCTCCTGGGAGCGGGTGGCTGGGGTGGATGAAGTGGGACGAGGGGCCTTATTTGGCCCCGTCGTTGCGGCGGCGGTGCTGATCACGCCCGAACAAGGGCGCACCTTGGCTCAATTGGGCGTGACTGATAGTAAACAACTGCGTCCCCGACGACGGGAGGAGTTGGCCCAGGAGATTCGCGCGATCGCCCTTGAGGTCCAAATTGCTCAAGCAACGGTAGCTGAAATTGACCAGTTAAATATCCTTAACGCGAGTTTGTTGGCGATGAAACGGGCAATTTTAGCCTTGACGATCGCCCCCGACGGCTGTTTAATTGACGGCAATCGGGCAATTCGGGAGTTACCGATTCCCCAAGAAACGGTGGTGGGGGGCGATCGCCGCGAGATGGCGATCGCCGCCGCCAGTATCCTGGCCAAAGTCTGGCGGGATGCCGAAATTCTCCGTTTAGCTTCAACCTATCCCCAATACGATTTAGCCGCCAACAAAGGCTATGGAACCGCCGCCCACCGCCAGGCGTTACAGGCCTTTGGCGTGTCTCCCCACCATCGTCTGTCCTTCGCTCCCTGTCGTGCGCAAGTTCCGCCGTCTGTTAAACAATCTCGACTCATCGAGTGACAGTCAGCTTTTGGCCTAGCGAATTGGACTAGCGAAACCGACTCCGTTCTAAGAGGCGATTGAGCAGTTCCACATCATCCTCAAAGACCTGGAGGCGGATGAAATCAGGATCGGCGGGCCGCCAAACGATTTGATACGTATAATTTCCGTTATACCAACGATAGACACGGCGAGAGGGGGTTCCTCCCAACTCAACATTCCAGAGTTCGAGGACATCCGAACTACCCCGGGCGCGGCCGCGATAGTAGTATTCACCATGGGCCATCGAGAGAGAGACTTCCCAGGCATCATCCTGAAACGTGCCGATGGGTTGTGATTGGGCGATCGCGGGCCGCTCTACCACCACATCCACCAAGGCCGGAACCGAGAGACCCAACAGGGCCGCTAAGGTCAATCGATGTAACATCATGATTTAACCGATTATCCTGTTTTAGCTCCACTTTAACCGATACCAATCCGGGTTTTCTGTTAAGTTTTAAGACATTTTCTTGTCAGTTTTCCCATGATTTGTGCAGTAAATTAAGATTAGAAATTCAGATCTCAAAACTCGATTGTAGCCTTTGCTACAGTCGAGAAGGAAGCTTCAGCCAATGCTAGAGATAAGAGAGCTTAAGGTGCAGGAGAGCCGTTTGTGAAGCTAGAGACCTACGACCCCACCGGATATTATGACGAGCTATTCGCGGGCAAAGGAGAACCGAGAGCCTCCGCGAAACCCCTCATTGACTGGATCAACACATTACAGCCCGGAGACCTGCGGCGATCGCAAGAAGCCGCCCAAATTGCCCTATTTAAACTGGGGGTGACCTTCAACGTCTACAGCGACAATCAAGGCATCGAGAAAGTCTTTCCCTTCGATATTATCCCCCGCATCATCGCCGCCCAAGACTGGAAACGACTCGAACCAGGACTCAAACAACGCATCACAGCCCTGAACCTGTTTCTCGACGACATTTATAACGATCAACGGATTCTCAACGACGGGATCATTCCCCGCCATATCATCGAATCCGCCCCAGGATTTCTCAAACCCTGTATCGGATTACATCCCCCCGGTGGCGTCTGGTGTCATATTACCGGAACGGACCTGGTACGCGATCGTGACGGACAATGGTACGTCCTCGAAGACAACCTACGAGTTCCCTCGGGAATCTCCTACGTCCTCGAAAACCGCCGCGTCCTCAAAAGCACCTTTCCCAGCGTCTTTCAAACCATGGCCGTGCAGGCCATTGACCACTACCCCAGTCACCTCCTCGAAACGCTCCTCTCCCTAGCCCCGCAACAACTCCCCAACCCCACCGTCGCCGTTCTCAGCCCCGGAATTTATAACTCCGCCTACTACGAACATTCCTTCCTCGCCCAACAAATGGGGGTTGAACTCATCGAAGGGCGAGATTTAGTGGTTCTCGACGGCTACCTGCAAATGCGGACCACCAAAGGACCCCGGCGAGTTGATGTCGTCTATCGTCGTCTCGATGATATCTTCCTAGACCCGACAGCCTTCAACCCCGACTCGTTACTGGGGGTTCCCGGACTCATGGACGTGTATCGGGCCGGACGAGTGGCCCTAGCCAACGCTCCCGGAACCGGCGTCGCCGATGATAAGGTCGTTTACGCCTTTGTCCCCGAGATGATTCGCTATTACCTCGGCGAAGATCCGATTTTACCCAATGTCCCCACCTATCTTTGTTGGCGAGAGCAAGACCGAGACCATGTCTTACAAAACCTAGAGACGTTAGTCGTTAAATCTGCCAACGAAGCCGGAGGCTATGGAATGCTGGTCGGCACTCAATCGACCGCAGAAGAACGAGCGGCCTTTGCCCAAAAAATTCAAGCCAATCCCCGTAACTATATTGCTCAACCGACCATTTGTTTATCGCAGGTTCCCACATTAGTCGGAGAGGGCAACGAGATTGCTGGACGACATGTTGATTTACGTCCCTATATTCTTCATCGCGGTGATGACGTTTATGTTCACCCCGGTGGATTGACCCGAGTTGCCCTCAAAGAAGGGTCATTAGTCGTTAATTCATCTCAGGGAGGCGGTGCTAAAGATACCTGGGTTTTGACGGATTGAAGGGGAGAAAAATAATTGTGATAAAAAGGGTTTTTCAGGAGATATGGTGTGATGGGTTGCATTGAATAGCAAATGCTAGGGGAACCCACCCCGAACCCCTCCTGGGAGGGGATTTTTCGCCCCGACAGCAGCGGATGTAATCTGCTATCATTTTTCCTTGTCACCCTGAACTCTGAAGACCCATAAAGAGTCATGGTTGATAGATAAAATAGCAATCAAAACTCGATTAAACCTCGATTAAACCTCGATTAAAAACGAAGACCTTAAGGAGTAACGAGAAAACCATGCTAAGTCGTGTTGCAAATTCCATTTATTGGTTGAACCGCTACATTGAGCGAGCCGAAAATGTCGCTCGTTTCATCGATGTCAACCTCAATTTGATGCTTGATTTACCCTCCGGCGTAAATCAGCAATGGAAGCCACTGGTGGTTACTACGGGCGATCTCAAGTTTTTTGAGGAACACTATGGTGAGGCAACGGCTGAAAATGTGATTCAGTTCCTTACTTTTGATGTGAATTATCCCAACTCAATTTTATCCTGTTTACGCTCTGCCCGAGAAAATGCTCGTTCAATTCGTGAGATTATTTCGTCAGAAATGTGGGAGGAAGTCAACACTTTCTATCACATGGTGAAAGATGCGGCCCTGAATAATGGTCATCACAATGTTGATAATTTGTTTCAACAGTTGTTTTTTCATGTCAAATTTGCCAGTCACCGCTTCGCCGGTGTGATGGATGCCACCATGAGCCATAATGAGGGTTGGTATTTTGGGCAATTAGGACGGTTGATTGAACGAGCGGATAAAAAGGCTCGAATTTTGGATGTTAAATACTATATTCTCTTGCCGTCGGCTAAATTAGTGGGAACGCCTTTAGACCAGATTCAATGGATTGCTCTTTTGAAGTCTGCTAGTGCTTATGAGATGTATCGTAAATATCAACATCGAATTATTCCAGCAACGGTGGCTGAGTTTATGATTCTCAATCGGGAATTTCCCCGTTCAATTAGTTTTTGTGTTCAAGAAGCTGAACACTGTTTGCATAAGATTACTGGGACTCCTGTGGGAACCTGGTGTAATGGCGCAGAACGGTCGTTGGGCCAGCTTTGTGCCAAGTTGGGATATATCACCATCGAAGATATTATTGATAATGGACTTCATGAATTTCTCGATGGCTTTCAACGAGAGTTGAATGCTGTAGATGACCAAATTTCGGCAACCTTTTTTAGCCTTGCACCGTTGGTCTCTGCACCTCCAGTCAATCGGCAATTTCAAACTTTGCAATGGTGAGATGGCAAGGGTGAGATGGCAAGGGTGAGATGGCAAGGGTGAGATGGCAAGGATGAGGTAGCAAGCAGTTTAAGTAGTATTAGTGATTAGCCAATCGTGTTATGGTTTCGATTTGATTCCTGGGACTGATCCGATATGATCGGGGTATTGATATCCCTTTCTCGGTTGAACGTAAATCTTTTTATTTTCTCGACCATGACCCAATTTAACGTTCAGCACCTTAGCACCTATCGTTATAACCAGAGTGTGTTCCTGCGACCCCATTGGGTTCGCCTACGGCCTCACAGTCATGGTTGGCAAACTCTTCTCGATTATCAACTCCAGGTGACGCCAAAACCCTTGGGGCGATCGCAGGTGGTGGATCTCGATGGTAATGCTCTAATTAAACTTTGGTTCGATAAACCCAGCCAAGACCTCCAGATCTTATCTCAAGCACGGGTTGAAACGCTGCAACGCAATCCCTTTGAGTATCTCCTAGAAGACGGGGCCGATCGCCTACCCATCGATTATCCCAGTTCCCTGCGATCGCAACTCCTCCCCTACCTCGATCCTCCCACCATTGTGCCCCAAGGTGGCGACCCCATCGCCGTCGAACTGGCCGAGGAACTGTTGCATCTGTCCGACAACCAAACCATACGCTTTCTTCATGATCTCAATCAGCGGATTTATAGCCAATGTGATTACGTCACCCGTCTTGAAGGAGACCCGCAAACCCCAGGGATAACCTGGCGCAACAAACGAGGCTCATGTCGGGATGTCACCGTGTTATTCGCCGCCGTCTGTCGAGCCGTGGGACTGGCGGCTCGCTTTGTCAGTGGCTATCAGGAAGGAGATCCAGACCAAACCCATTATGACCTTCATGCTTGGGTTGAGGTGTATCTTCCTGGTGCTGGTTGGCGAGGCTACGATCCCACCCACGGCTTAGCTGTCGCTGATGGACATATTAGTCTGGCCGCCAGTCCCTATCCCCGTGATGCGGCTCCCATCGAGGGAACTGTGACCCCCACGCAACCCGTCTGGGAAACCGGTCAACCCCTCAACACGACCTTAGAAACCCAGATCACCATCAACCGAAGCTGACGGGGAAAGCCACACCCGTTGCCCAAATTGCTAAGCCGTTAACCATGGCCTCTACCGCCTCTTGATTTGCGATCGAGAGGCGGCGACCTGGTGGCAATCCCTCTACAGTTCCATAGGCCCCAAACGATGCTGTACATTTGATGTACATTCGATCGCATCGGCCAACCTCCCCTAACCTCAGTGTTTTACCATTGTTGTTGTTCCCCATACACAGCCTATGGCCGACTGGCTCTTGTCTTTCCTGATTCCCCTTCACGGCGGTCTTGAGCGTTCCCCTAATCTGAGTCAGAGTATCCTTGAGTCATCGCATCTGCCGTTCCTTCTTTAGTGAGCTGCCATCCCTTAACTGAGCTGGTACAAAATTTATGTCCCTCGAACGTGAAAATCATGAGCTACGTCGTCGCGTAGCCGAACTAGAACGAGCCTTACACGATCGCCAAAGTTCCGACGCAGATCTGGGGGGCGTTGCTGATAGTTTAGCTGGCTCAAGGTTTCCTAATGTATTGGATAATGAGGACAACAGAGACGATGACCACTTTGACTTAGATAGTCAACTCTTCCGAGCTTATCTTGAAGCGGCAAACGATATGGTGTATGCCGTCGATTTACAGGGGCGCTTGACATTCATGAACTCATATGGTGAGCGGTTACTCGGCTGTGCGCCTCAAGGCTGGAATGGCAAATGTTATTTGGATTTTATTGCCCCAGACTCTCGCCAAGCAACGGCAGAAGCGTTTAACACCTTGCTTCAAACGGGTGAGTTAAAAGATTTTGAATTTCAAGTGCAAACGGCTAACGGAACCCGGCGGGATTTAGAAGTCAATGGACGCTTACTTTACCGACAGGGGGTGTTAGTTGGTGGCTTAGGCATTGCGCGAGATATTACGGAGCGCAAACAATTCGATCGCCAACTCCAGATGTTTATGAAAGCGGTGGATTCAGCCTATGATAGTACAATTATTGCGACGGCTGATGGCACAATCGTCTATGCTAACACAGCAAGCGCTCGTATGTTTGGCTATGAACAGAATAGCTTAATTGGTGAGAAAAATCGTTTGTTTTATCCCGAATATGCTCCAGTTTCGATGGAGTGGCTCGTCGAGCAAGCTCTCTCGAATGAGCAACTCGGTTGGAGTGGGGAAGTGACCTGCCAGCGGGCAACTGGGGAATCTTTCCCAGCCTTGATTTCTGTCGGCTTGATCATGCGAGGAGAGCGGAATCTATCGGAGCGAATGGAGGACGATCGCCTTGCTCCTATTGATACCATTTCTCTTATTTTTCGAGATATTACAGAGCAAAAACGGAGTCAATCTGAACTGGCAATTAAAAACTTGGAGTTGGAACGAGCCAGTCGTCTAAAATCCGTGTTTTTAGCCAATATGTCTCATGAGTTACGGACACCATTAACCTCAATTTTGGGTTTTTCCAATCTCCTGTTACAAAAGCTCTTTGGTGATCTCAACAAAAAACAAGGAGTTTATGTTAAACGGATTCACGAAAGCGGACAGCATTTGTTAAGACTCATTAGTGATATTTTAGATCTGTCTAAAGTCGAGGCGGGAAAAATCGAATTATCCTTGACTTCCATTTCCTCTCTCAAAGTCTGTAACGAGGCGATCGCCTTAATGAGTGAACAGGCTCGAATCAAAGATATCCAGATCCATTTGCAGTCAACTCATTCCCAGGTGAGAGTTTTGGCAGATGAGTTGCGGTTACGTCAAATGCTCTTAAATTTATTGTCGAATGCCATCAAATTCTCTGAGTCGGGAACTCGCGTCAACCTGGTGGTCACAGATGATGAGACTTATGTCTATCTCACCGTTCGCGATGAGGGAATTGGCATCCCCGAACAGCAGCAATCATTGTTGTTTCAACCGTTCCAGCAGTTAGATAGTTCCCTCGCTCGCAATCATGAAGGGACGGGATTAGGCTTGGCCTTAACTCGTAAATTAGCTGAACTTCATGGAGGAACCGTCACCTGTCGCTCGAGTCCGGGCCAAGGCAGTGAGTTTACAATTGTCTTACCCCGAGACGCTGGGGAACCCGCAACCGCCAATTCTGAAGCCGCTTGGGGAACAGCACTGGCCCCGTCAGACCCAGTCGTGGCATCCTCGTTACTCCTGGTTGAAGATCATCACCATAATGCCCTATTGCTCAAGGATATTTTGGAGTTTTGGGGCTATCAGGTTCATTGCGTGAATGATGGCTATGAAGCCTTAGCCTGGCTAGATGATCATTGCCCTGATGGCATTTTATTGGATATTAATTTACCAGAACTCGATGGTTTAACCTTAACCCGAGAAATTCGCAACAGGAGCGATTTACCTCGAATCCCGATTATTGCGATTACCGCCTTGGCCATGCCGGGCGATCGCCAACGCTGTCTCGATGCCGGTTGTGATGACTATCTCACCAAACCCGTCAGTTGCGATCGCCTGGCGGAATTGCTCAACCAACACCTCGCCCCCCCATCGGATCAATTGATACGCTAAGTATGCCAGGATATGGATAATCGTTAATGGGTCTTCTGGATCTACGGTGGGGTTTGTTACAGAATATACAAAATTGTCGGGGCGAAAAATTTTTCGCCCCGACTGATCGACGTGAAAACATTGAACCGACTCACAGGACGATTGGACTAGATGTGGGGATTGAAAGCTTTTACACTGACTCGCAAGGGAGCAAAGCTGACAACCCCCGGTTCGACCGGGTAGGGGAGGCGAAGCTAAAGCAGTCCCAAAGAAGAGTTAGCCGCAAGGTAAAGGGGTCTAACCATAGAGCCAAAGCCAGGGCTTTATTAGGGAAAGCTCACCTCAAGATCCGACCCATGATCAGTCCGAGAGACCCGATTCCCTCTAGATCGATTTCTCAAGGAAAATTGGGGCGATCGCCACGGCACAATTTGATTTATGATGGACGGGCGGGTTGGGACCTGTAACCTGTTCGCTCAGTCACCCACCCTGAATTTTTTGGATCTAGGCAATTTCATGACGTGTTTACGTGGTCTTTTGGCGTTTCAGTTCGCTTCGCCAGGCCCGATTTTGTTTGAGCTTGGCCCCCTAAGCGTCCGTTGGTACGGATTTCTCATTGCCAGTGCCGTCTTAATTGGGGTCACCCTGGCCCAATTTCTGGCGAAAAAACGAGGCTTAAACCCTGAATTAGTGGGAGACTTTGCCATTTGGGGATTGCTCGGGGCAATTCCTATGGCCCGTTTGTATTATGTTCTCTTCCAATGGCAAGCGTACGCCGATCACCCCGGTCAAATTTTTGCCATTTGGCGCGGCGGAATTGCCATTCATGGGGGCATCATCGGCGGCGTTCTAGCTGGGCTAATCTTTGCTCGCCGACAACAAATTTCCTTTTGGCGGCTGTTCGATGTGATTACCCCTTCGATTATTCTCGGACAAGCGATTGGTCGCTGGGGTAACTTCTTTAACTCCGAAGCCTTTGGCCGACCCACAGACTTACCCTGGAAGCTGTACATTCCGCCAGCCATGCGTCCGGCTCAATATCTGCAAGAATCGTATTTCCACCCGACCTTTCTCTATGAGTCCTTGTGGAATCTCTTGGTGTTTGCTCTATTGATGTGGCTATTTGTGCAAAGCCAACGGGGGAAAATGGCTCTCAAACCGGGAACCCTTTTCCTCAGTTATGGAATTGCCTATAGTCTGGGGCGTTTTTTCATCGAAGGACTGCGAATGGATAGCCTCATGTTGGGTCCCCTGCGTGTGGCGCAACTGGTGAGTTTGGCCGGCATTGTTTTGGGAAGTTTGGGGTTAGTTTGGCTGTATTCCTTGGGCAGACCCTTACCTGATGTGGTTTCTCCCCAGGACCGATGATAATTGTGCCAAACCTTAGCGGCTGATGGGTTAGGTCAATTCCCGACTGATTGCCAGTCATGGTGGATTGTCAAATTTAGGGCAGACCTTAACCTTATCTTCACCTGGTATCTATAGAATCTACTCTGGCGACGAATGTGCGATCGCGCCACCATTGGTTAAATCACAGAGAGAGTCGATTACGTTATGGTTTTTAAGGGACGTGTTTTCCTCGGCGCACTGGCTGCGCTGACCGCCGGACTAACCACCGCTTGTGGGACTGGGGAACCCCCCGACCCCGATCAAGCTGCACAAGGTCCAGGTGGCGGTGGTGGAACTATTACCATCAGTGGTGCGGGAGCGACATTCCCGGCGCCCTTATTTCAGCGTTGGTTTGATACCTACAACCGAGAAGTAGACTCCAACGTCCAAGTCAGCTATCAATCCGTCGGCAGTGGTGCCGGACTTGAACAATACATCAACGGAACCGTGGATTTTGGAGCCAGTGAAGCTCCCATCGAAGGCGATCGCCTTGAATCCTTCCGGGCCGACTATCCCTACGAACCGCTCCAGCTTCCCTTTGTGGGTGGCTACGTCGTGTTTGCCTATAACCTTCCCAGCGTTGAGGAAGAACTCCAGTTTTCTCGCGAAACCTATTGCGGTATCATCAATGGTTCCATTGATAACTGGAATGATCCGGCGATCGCCGGAGATAACCCAGGGGTAGACTTACCCGATCAATCCATTACGTGGGTTCACCGTTCCGACGGTTCCGGGACTACCTTTGTCTTCACCAATCACCTGGACACCGTTTGCTCTGACTGGACCTCCGGCGCTGGAACCTCAGTTGACTGGCCCGTGGGTATTGGCGGTCAAGGGAACGAAGGGGTTGCCGCTAGCATTTCCCAAAACGAAGGTGCCATGGGCTATGTCTCCTACGCCTTCGCTCAGTTGAACGAACTGCCCGTTGCCCGCATTGAAAACCAATCGGGTAACTACCCCGATCCCCTGCCGGCTAATGCGTCCCTCGCTTTTGAGGGCGTTGAAGTTCCCGACGACTTCAACCTAACGGTTCCCGATCCCCCGCACCCCGATGCCTATCCCATCTCCGGTTTGGTCTGGGTGCTGGTCTATCGCGAATATGACGATGCCGAAAAATGGGAAACCATGACAGAAGTCTTCAAGTGGACCTTAGGCCCCGAAGGCCGGGCCATCACCGAAGAACTTTACTACGTTCCCATGCCCGATAGCCTCGTTGATCGGATCGAACAGGAACTCGACGCCGTGGATGCCGGTTAACATGACCCCGAACTGTCCCCGGCATCCTAACCGGGGACAGCCTATTTATTCATCGTCCCAACGATCATTATGACTTCAGGAACCGACCGTGATTTCGCGAGTCCTAACCCATCCCTCGATATCTACAAACGCGCTTCCACGGCCCGAATTCTCGACCTCGGGTTCTGGGGGCTAACCCTTTGTTTGGCTGTTGGCTCTGGGGCAGTGTTACTATGGATTATTTTGCAAACAGCCATTACCGCCACGCCGGCTATGCAAACCTTTGGCTTGGGTTTTCTGGTCAGCACAACCTGGGATCCCGTCAATGATGTCTATGGCGTTCTACCGCAGATTTATGGAACCCTCGTCACGACCATCGTTGCCCTAATTGTGGCCGTTCCCGTAGGGATTGGCACAGCCGTCTTCTTAACGGAAGATTTTGTGCCTAAATATATTCGCACACCCATCGCCTTTGCCATTGAGTTAATTGTGGCCATTCCCAGTGTTGTCTTGGGAATCTGGGGGATTTTTGTGCTGATTCCAGCCCTACGCCCCTTCTTTCGCTTTCTCAACAATACCTTAGGCTGGATTCCCATTTTCGGCGGTGAGGTTCCCCGAGGCAATAATGTGTTGTTGGTGGGGTTGGTTCTCGCCTTAATGATTACCCCAATTATTGCCTCCTTAACCCGCAGTACCTTTGATGTGTTACCGAGCGAATTGCGTCAAGGCTCTCTAGCTTTAGGAGCAACTCGCTGGGAAACCATCCTCCGGGTTATGATTCCGGCAGGACTCTCGGGTATTATTAGCTCCATCATGTTGGCCATGGGGCGAGCCTTAGGTGAAACCATGGTGGCCGCCATGCTCATCGGGAATGCCAACCGCATTAACGTTTCGATTTTACAGCCAGGCTCCACGATTACGGGGTTGATTGCTTCCAAGTTTGGCGAAGCGGGTCGCGACCAGGTGGCCGCCTTGATGTATGCCGGGGTGGTGTTGATGATTTTATCGCTGTTGGTCAATGTTTTTGCGGAATTGATTATCCGTCGTTATCAAAACATTGAGTAACCCAATTTCCTGTACTTTTACTGAAACGTCCTATGGGGAGTCTTCCAGAAACCACCAACGATTCATCCTTTGAAGTCCCAGACTTAACCTCTGCTGCGATTAGTGGCAACCGGGCCTTGCTCGGGAAAGTTCTCACAATTGTCAGTGGAATCTGTTCAGCACTCCTGATCATTCCACTGCTGTTGTTATTGATTAATATCTTTGACAAAGGCTTCTCGCGCATGGGGCCGGAGTTATTTACCGAACTTCCCCCGCCGCCCGGTTTAACAGAAGGTGGAGTGGGTCATGCTATCATCGGTAGCGTCATGACCCTTGGCCTCGGTGCTGCTATTAGTTTTCCGATTGGCGTTCTAGCGGCGGTCTATCTGGCTGAATTTGGTCGAGGGACGCGCGTGGCCTATCTCATCAAGTTCTCCGCCAACGTACTAACAGGGGTTCCGGCGATTCTAATTGGGCTGTTTGCCTATGCGGTGGTGGTTGTTCCTCTGGGGTACTTTTCCGCGTTTTCAGGAGGAGTTGCCCTTGGAGTTTTGATGTTGCCCATTGTCATTCGTTCTACGGAAGAATCTCTGCTTCTTGTCCCGAGTGAAATGCGACAAGCGGCCATTGGCATTGGTGCAACACGCTTCCAAACGATTATGAAAATTACCCTCCCGGCGGCGTTACCGGCAATTGTGACGGGGTTAGTTTTGGCGCTCGCACGGGCGGCGGGGGAAGCTGCACCTCTACTCTTTACAGCCTTTAATAATAGTTTTTGGTCAACGAATCCCGCTGAGCCGGTTGCGACCTTGCCGGTACTGATTTATTTCTTTGCCATTATTCCCTACAAGGCACAGCAAGAACTGGCTTGGGCGGCTGCCTTGGTTTTGATTGTGATTGTCTTGATTAGTAGCTTACTCGGTCGTATTTTTATCCGGTCGAAGAAAGTTTAGGGAATGGCTCAGTTGTGCTGCCGTGAGCATCTAAATACGTGCGGCAGTCCCCAAGGCTCTCACCCTGTTGTTTTGTTTTCGAGGTATTTTTTCTCATGGTTTCTGATTCTTCCCATCAATCTCAATCGTTCAAAGATTCCCAAGCGATGTCGCCCGATGCGGCTCTAAAAACTGAGGATCTTCATGTTTTTTATGGTGATAATTTAGCGGTACGGGAGGTAAGTTTAAAAATCCCTAAAAACCGCGTTGTTGCTTTTATTGGTCCGTCAGGCTGTGGTAAAAGTACGGTTTTGCGCTGCTTCAACCGTATGAATGATTTGATTCCGACGGCACGAGTCGAGGGAAAAATTACGTTCTACGACGTGGATTTATATGCTAAGTCCGTTGACCCGGTGTCGGTCCGTCGTCGCATTGGTATGGTGTTCCAAAAACCCAACCCGTTTCCTAAGTCTATTTTTGAGAACATTGCCTTCGGTGCGCGGATTAACGGGTATCAGGGCGATCTCGATGAACTCGTTGAAAAGTCGCTGCGCAAGGCGGCGATTTGGGATGAGGTGAAAGATAAGCTCAAGGAGAGTGGTACGGCCCTGTCTGGGGGACAACAACAACGGCTTTGTATTGCGCGGGCGATCGCCCTCTCGCCGGATGTGATTCTCATGGATGAACCCTGTTCGGCGTTAGACCCCATTTCTACGATGCGGGTTGAAGAGTTGATTCATGAACTCAAGGAGCAATACACCATTGTGATTGTGACCCACAATATGCACCAAGCCTCACGGGTGTCGGACTTGACGGCGTTTTATAATGCTGAGGCGACTGAGAAGGGCAATAAGGTGGGCTATTTAGTCGAATATGATGAAACGACTAAAATCTTCCACAATCCGGCTCGTCAGGAAACTCAGGACTATGTGAGTGGTCGTTTCGGTTAATCTTGTTTTTTCAGCATCATTTGGGGGTAGGGGCGAAAAATTTTTCGCCCCTACGGTTTTTTGTCTGCAATTTTTTGCCCTTTATTAGTCCTTCGGGGACTTGAGTAGGGGGAAGTAGTGACCCACAGGACCTTGACCTTCGCCGATCGCGAGAGAATGATGGAGTGCTTGGGTCAGATAGGTTTTAGCTTCTTGGGTGGCTTCAAGGGGAGTGTGATGGAGGGCCAAGTTAGCGGTCATGGCGGCGGAGATGGTGCAGCCGGTTCCGTGGGTGTGATGGGTTCCCACGGTTTCAGTACAGAGGACCTCTAGGGTATCACCGTCGAACCAAACATCGACGCCGCAGAGTTTACCGCGCATTCCGCCTCCTTTGATTAATACCGCACCGCAGCCGAGTTTGAAAATGGTTTCGGCGGCGGCTTTCATGTCGTCGAGGGTATGAATCTCTTGCTTGGCGAGAATTTGGGCTTCGTAGCGGTTGGGGGTGAGGATGCTGGCTTGGGGAATCAGGCGATCGCGCAGGGTGGCGATCGCCTCGTCGTCAATCAGACAGACCCCCGTGCGAGAGACCATCACCGGGTCCACCACCAGGCGATCGCAGTCAATCTCTTGCAAGCGATCGGCCACCACCGCCATAATCTCAGCATTGAGTAGCATCCCCGTTTTGATAGCATCTGCGCCAATATCATTGACAACAGCATCCATTTGTGCTATGACGCTCTCCGGCGGCAGGGCATCCACCCGCGTCACACTGAGGGTATTTTGGGCTGTAATACAAGTAATGGCACTGGTTCCATGAACACAGTGAAAGGCAAACGTCCGCAAATCCGCCTGAATCCCGGCCCCGCCACCGCTATCCGAACCAGCGATGGTCAGGGCCACCGGAATCTTAACAGATGCTTGCGGCGAAGCCTGCACCATAGCCTATTCCCGTCCCCGCCGCCGTTGCAAGAACTCAGGAATATCGAGGCCCACCCCAAAGCGAGGGGGTGGAGATCCCACCGGATCTCGGGGTGCAGGAGGAATATAATCACTCGATCGCGTCGGTTCCGGGGCTTGGGCCATACGATTCGCATCATAGCCCTGACTTTGCCCCGAGAAGCCTGTCGCGATGACGGTCATTTTCACTTCTCCTTGCATCCGTTCATCCAAAACGGCCCCAAAGATAATGTTGGCGTTGGGATCAACCACTTCATAGATGGTTTCAGCGGCGGCGGTAACTTCATGGAGGGTTAAATCCATGCCGCCGGTGATATTAAAGACGACCCCCTGAGCGCCCTCAATAGAGGCTTCAAGTAAAGGCGAGGAAATCGCAGCGGCGGCCGCTTCTCGGGCGCGAGACTTGCCCGAACCTTGGCCAATCCCCATCATGGCGGAACCCGCATCAGCCATCACCGCGCGAATATCGGCAAAGTCAACATTCACCAAGCCAGGGATAGTAATAATATCCGAAATCCCCTGCACCCCTTGACGCAGAATCTCATCGGCGTAGCGGAAGGCTTCTTGCACTGGGGTTTGTTCAGGAATCACTGCCAACAACTTGTCATTGGGAATCACAATCAGCGTATCCACCCGACTTTGTAGGGCTTCAATCCCTTGTTTGGCCTGTTCCGAGCGGCGGCGGCCTTCAAAAAGGAAGGGCCGGGTGACAATTCCCACCGTCAAGGCCCCGGCTTCTTTCGCCAGTTCAGCCACAATGGGGGCGGCCCCGGTTCCCGTACCACCGCCCATCCCGGCGGTAATAAAGACCAAGTCAGCCCCTTCGAGGGCGGCCATGAGTTCGTCGCGGCATTCTTCAGCGGCTTTTTGACCAATAGCAGGATTTCCCCCAGCCCCGAGGCCACGGGTGATTTTTTGGCCAATTTGCATCCGTCTGGCGGAGGTGGCGTTCACCAGAGACTGGGCATCCGTGTTCACGGTCCAAAATTCAATACCCGAGAGTTCCGAGGCAATCATGCGGTTGACGGCGTTTCCGCCGCCGCCCCCGACGCCGATCACTTTAATTTTGGCCACATTACTCGGCTGAATGTCCGCCGGACTGGGGTTTTCCTCGGGGACTCGTCGGTCCTCAGTACGCTCTCCGTACAAGCCCGCGTTGCCGAAGGGGTTGGGGTTATCTGCGGCGGCTGGAAAATTTGATTGTCCCTCAGAAGGGGGGGTTGGATGCGACGCGAGTTGACTGTTTGAGGTCATTGGAATCGAGCGAAATCAGTTAACAAGAAGTTTCGAGGTTCGGCAACAGAAACGTCAACAGTACGGTGCAAGGAATCTGGAGCGATCGCGTCTTGAGGGAGTCCGAGAAGCTGGCTTCAGCTTGGGAAGGACAGTTCGGGGACGAAAGACCTGCTACGACACGACCGGCGACGGAAACACCGACATCAAGGGATGGGTTATTGGAGTCTTGAGCGAATCCGTCTGAAGTTTAACATTTTTAAGAGGTTGCCTCCGTCTTTGAACTCAGAAATATCTAGGTAAGGATGTTGCCGGTTCAAGACCCGAGTTTTGAGGGCGTGCGATCGCCCCATTGAGGAGATAAACAACGCCGACTCGACCGGAGAATACCCCATCATACCAACAACTGGCAAGGCCATTCAATCCCCCGACGCTGACGGACTGGGGCTAGGGCTTCGGGTTTGTACGTAGGGAGCCTCGGGATTTTGTAGGTCGATATAATCGACGTCGTTGAGGTCGATCTCTTGGGGAAGATTTCGCAGGCGATCGAGGGCCGCGAGTTGGGCCTCGAAGTTTTCCCCGAGGCTACCGAGATGCACTTCTCCTAATTCGCGGCTGTGGAGGATAACACGGCTGGGATCGCGCCAGTCAATTTCGGTCACCTGTAGGGGACTAGCTTCTAAGGCGGCGTACACTCGCGGCCAGGACGATTCGTAAATTTGCCTGGAACCACGAACCCGTAAACTCGGCAGGTGGGGAAGTTGGGTAAATAGATCTTGACTGTCTAGGGGAACCCAGAGGCCTTGGGTATCGAGGAGGCCGATTTGTTCTTGGATAACGCCATTCGCGTCGGTTTGGGGGGGTAAGAGGGCCACGGCAACGGGAGCGCGTTCTTGAACATGGACAATTAGGCGTGGTGGTAGGAGTTGCCGGTTTACGTGGGCCTCGGTGATGGGTAAGTTGGCTTCGAGGCGGGTTGCGATCGCCTGAGGATTCAGTTGCAGCAAGGTTTCGGGATAGGAGATGGCCAGATGTTGATGCACAAGGGGATCGGGTAGCCATTGGTTGCCCTGGATATTGATGTCCTCGGGGCTACGCACGACCCAGTTGGGATGGGAAAAGAACCACAGCGAGGCGGCGGCGGCACTGCCGACAATTAACAGCCGCCAGAGGCTTCCGACTCGTTTGCGTTGTCGGCGACTACGCAGACGGCGGCGGCGTTGGTGTAGGGGATGGGG
>NZ_JAWOCL010000284.1:0-11046 GCF_046483825.1 Sodalinema sp. | reverse complement strand
GTGATATAACGCTAAGTTGTAGCCAGGTTCGCGGTTTTGGATCATGGGGGAAGGGGGGAAGGGGAGAAGGCAAGAGGCAAGAGGCAAGAGGCAAGAGAAGGGAACAGGGAACAGGGAACAGGGAACAGGGGGGGAAGGCAAGAGGCAAGAGGCAAGAGGCAAGAGGCAAGAGGGGAGAGGAAAAGAACATCGGATAACCCACCTCTTTCCTGGGAAGATCTGGGGTGGGTTTCCTTGTTGATACGACGTTGAACAACGGGGATTACGCCGAGGGTTCGGCTAGGGTATCTAACTCGGCTACAGTTCCCACATTGAGACAGTTTAACCCTTTGACGGTGCGCCCCACTAACCCAGATAAGACTTTCCCCGGTCCGACTTCTAGCACCTGTTCAATGCCCAACTCCGGTAAACTCAGGACAATTTCTCGCCAACGTACAGAACCGGTCATTTGTTGCTGTAGGCGAGTTTTCAGCGTAGCGGCGGCGGTTTCTGGGCTGGGATCGACATTCGAGAGAACGGGAATCGTCGCGGCGTTAAAATCGATGGGTTCGAGAAGGGTTTGGAACTCAGCGGCGGCCGGTTCCATCAGCGGTGAGTGGAAGGCCCCGGAAACATCGAGGGGAACGCTGCGACGAACTTTCACCTGGGAGAGAACTTGCGCGATCGCCGCCTCGGTTCCTGAAATCACCACCTGGAGAGGACTGTTGTCGTTCGCCAGAACCACTCCCTCAGTTTGGGCGATCGCCGCTTCGAGTTGGTCGCGATCGAATTTCATTAAGGCCGCCATCTGGCCCTCGCTGGCCTGACTCATCAATTCGCCACGACGTTTGACGAGGTTTAACCCGGTTTCAAAGTCCAAGACTCCGGCGGCGTAGAGGGCGACATATTCCCCTAAACTATGACCGGCGACAACCTGGGGTTCGGCGACTCGGCGATCGCGCAACAGATCCACCAAGGCGCATTCCACGGTATAGAGACAAGGTTGGGTATAGCGCGTTTCCGAGAGATTTTCCCCGGTTTCGCAGGTTTGCACCACTGACCACCCCAAAATGGTCTCAGCCTGCTGAAATCTCGCCGCAGCTTCAGGGATGGCGGCTAAGTCAACCCCCATTCCCACGGTCTGCGATCCTTGTCCGGGAAACACCCAAGCGGTTTTCATAATTTCTGTTTTGGTATCAACGGTAACTTATGTTACGCCTCAAATGTTAGGTCTCAAAGCGTCCCCAACGGAACACCGCTGACCCCCAGGTTAACCCCGCCCCAAATCCGGAGGCGGCGATGGTGTCTCCGGGCTGGATTTGCTGCGATCGCACCGCCTCGTTCAAGGCCAAGGGAATCGAAGCCGCCGACGTGTTACCATAATTCGCTAAATTTGTCAAGACTTTTTCAGCGGGAATCTTGAGCCGCTTCGCCACCGCATCGAGAATCCGTTGATTGGCCTGATGAAGCAGTAACCAATCCACATCCTGCGTGGTCAACCCGGAGCGAAACAGGGCTTTTTCCACCGCTTCAGGGACCTTCTTGACGGCAAACTTATAGACTTCCGGGCCATTCATCGCGATGGAGCCATAGCCCCCCTGAGACACGGAAATCTCCGGGGTAATCGATTGCTCCTGAGGCTGATAAGCCAGAGTCAGACAGTTATTTTGAGAGCCATCCGATCGCATCTCGAACCCCAACAGGCGATCGCCCGACTCCCGCCGTTGCATCACCAGCGCCCCGGCCCCATCACCGAAGAGAACACAAGTGCGGCGATCGTGCCAATCCACCCAACGGGATAACACATCAGCCCCAATCACCAACACATTGCGATAGACCCCCGTCCGCAGAAACTGGGCCGCCGTCACCATCGAAAACAAAAACCCCGAACAGGCCGCCGTCAAATCAAACGCCACCGCCTGGGGAGCATTCAACTGATGTTGCACCCAACTGGCCGTTCCAAACAAATCATCAGCCGTGGAGGTGGCCAACACCAACAAATCCAACTCAGACGGCTCTAATCCTGCCATGGACAGAGCCTGACGGCCAGCCGCCGCCGCCAACTCTCCCAACGACTGGGAGGGATTGGCCAGATGACGTTCACCAATGCCCGTACGGGAGCGAATCCACTCATCAGAGGTATCCACCACCTGCATCAATGTCTCATTGTCCAAAACCGTCTCGGGCGCCACCCCACCACAGCCGGTTAATTCAAGTCCCAAAATTGTCATAAGTTTTGCCGGATTATCCGTCTTCTATTAGCCTTCTAGCCGCGTCGCTCACCCGATTGGGGAGTTGGGGGGCAGCATGGCGCTATTGTTCCACCAAATGCTTCTCCTGAATGCGTTCAATCACCCGGTTATCCACCGCCTCTTTCGCCAAACGCACCGCATTAAAAATCGTCATGGCGTGAGAACTTCCATGGCCAATCACACAAACCCCGGCCACCCCCAGCAGCAAACCGCCACCATGTTCAACATAATCAATCCGTTGCTTGAGGCGCTTGAGATTGGGCATCACATGAACTAAATCCCGTTCATCGAGACCCTGTAATAACTCATCCTGACAGAGTTGCAACAGGATATTGCCGACGGCTTCAGCAAACTTAAGGAGAACATTGCCCACAAAGCCATCACAGACAATGACATCAAACTCCCCGGACAACACATCTCGTCCTTCAGCATTGCCCACAAAGGGAATCCGGGGATTCTTCTGCAATAACTCATAGGTTCGCACGGCTAAATCATTGCCCTTACAGGCTTCTTCGCCGATATTGAGCAGTCCCACCCGAGGCTCATCCCGCCCCAGGACATACTGACTATAAATCGTGCCTAACAGAGCAAACTGTTCCAAGAACTTAGGACGACAATCTACGATCGCCCCCACATCCAGAATTAACACCGACTTATCGGGATTCATCGTCGGGAACACAGCACCAATGGCGGGGCGATCAATCCCGGACAAACGCCCTAACCGTAACAAGGCCGCCGCCATCGACGCCCCTGAATGTCCCGCCGAGACCACGCCATCAGCCTGGCCCTGTTTCACCAAATTCATCGCCACGTTAATCGAGGCCTTGGGTTTGCGTTTAATCCCCGTCAACGCCTCCTCGTGCATTTCCACCGCTCCCTCGGAGGCGATGATCTGAACCTCCTCAGGATTGCGCTCTTGCCGTTGTAACGACGCTTCAAGGGCTGCCGGATCGCCGACAAGCAGCACCTCTACCCCTAATTCATCCTGCGCCCGCAATGCCCCGGCCACAATCTCATCCGGGGCATAGTCGCCGCCCATCGCGTCCACTGCAATCCTTGCCCTGTTCAATGCCATCGATCGAATCTTGTATAAGCCTTCCAAATTCTACCAGACGACATCTCCCCGCCAAGCCACCCGAGACAAGAAAAAGGCTAAATGCAAGGGCAGTTCAGGCTTGAGAGTGGGTTGACAGTTGCCAGTTGAGCGTTGAGAGTTGGGAGTTGAGAGTTGACCTCCCCAGACAGCCAGATATAGAAATCGAAGATTACCTCTTGTTTTCTTCTTCCCCATTCCCTGTTCCCTATTCCCTGTTCCCTTCTCTTGCCTATTGCCTTCTTCTCCCCTGTTCCCTGTTCCCTGTTCCCTGTTCCCTATTCCCTATTCCCTGTTCCCTATTCCCTGTTCCCTATTCTTATGTTGAGTTTACTGAGTTCGGGGGCTTTAGCCCTCTGGTTAGACGCGATGGGCCTGATTCCGCCTGAGTCTCAGGTCAGTATTCCCCTCTTTGATGCCCCCGGACTGGTGCTAGAGATGGATGGGGATGAAGAGGCAGAGTTTCTCGTCGATCGCTATCTGACGGATTTAGACGGCCAGGGGATCTCTCGCCAACGTCAGGGAATTTGGCTGCAAGTTGGACCCGAGAAACTGGCAGGTCACCAAGGTACAATTCCTCGTTCGGCGGCATCAGTCACGAAAACAGCCACCACGCTGGTGGCCTTGCAAACCTGGGATTGGCAACGACGCTGGCTGACAGAGATTAGTGCCACTGGCCCCCTGGTGGATGGGGTGTTGCAGGGGGATTTACTGATTCGCGGCGGCGGGGATATGCTCTGGGTTTGGTCCGAAGCGATCGCCGTAGCGGTAGTCCTACAAGAGTTGGGGATTGAGGCCGTCGCCGGAGATCTGATTCTCGAAGATCAGCCCTGGTTGAATTTTGAGCAAGATGCTAACGAAGTGGGTGAGGGATTTATCGACAGTTTTGATGCTCGCCGTTGGACTCCCCCCATCGAACGAGCCTATGGGAGATTGGCGGCGGGAACCCCGAAACCTCAACTTGAGATTCGGGGCGATATTCGCGTTCTCGGGGAGGGAACCGAGGACATCTCAGAAGACAGCCCCGCTCAACCTCTAACAGAACCCCCCAGCCGACGTATTCCGCTGTTGCGCCAGCATTCCCTACCGCTGATCTCGGTGTTGAAAGTCATGAACGTCTATAGCAACAATGTGATTGCCGATGCGTTGGCCGAGGAACTCGGCGGGGGGGCTGAGGTGGCCCGACGAGCAGCCCGGTTGGCGGGGGTTCCCGAGGCGGAAATCGAGTTAGTGAATGGGTCAGGATTGGGCCAGGAGAACCGCATCTCGCCCCGAGCGGCGGTGGCTCTGTTGTCGGGGATTCACCGGCGTTTGGCGGGGGGAGGGTTAACTCTGGCCGATGTGTTGCCGGTGTTTGGTCAAGATGGGGGAACGATGGACGAGCGGGCCATGCCGAAAGGAGCGACGGTGAAAACGGGGACGCTCTGGAATGTGAGCGCCCTGGTGGGGGCTGTGCCGACCCGCGATCGCGGGTTGGTCTGGTTTGCCCTTCTCAATGGGGGCGATGCCTATACGCTACCGTTCCGCCGTCAACAAGATCAGTTTTTGCGTGATCTCCAGGCGCAATGGGGGACGGTGGGACAACCGCGATCGCTGACGACGAGTTATCCCAGTCCTCGCTTTGGCGATCGCGATCGCATCGAGGTCATCGCCGACCCCGCCTTTGCCCCTAACCAATCAGTAGGCCCATATCCCCCGAAGGAACAACCATAGCGGCAGCCTGGACGGCTTCTGGGGTACTGTTGAGGATGCGGCCTTGGAAATCGTTATTTTCTAGTTGAATCAGCACGTCAGACCCCGTCGGCAGGAAGCGCACGGTGGCGGGGTTGGTCTCGGCCGCCAAGACAATGCGATCGCCCTCGGCGGGGTTAAAGTCGGTAACCACATCAGCGAGATTCGGATCGCCACGACCGATGTTAGTGTTACCTCGGAGGACAAACTGATCGGGTCCGGGGCCGCCAGTGAGGGTATCCTGGTCGCGATCGCCGATTAACACATCAATGCCAGCACCCCCGATGAGAACATCATTCCCTTGACCCCCTCGCAGCACATTATTACCACCGCCAGCGGTGAGGGTATCGTTGCCTAAATTACCATGCAGAATATCGTTGCCGATGCCACCATTGAGGATATCCTCGCCCTGGCCACCGCGAATTAGGTTATTACCGGCTTCCCCGGTGAGGGTATCGTTGCCCTGGTTGCCATAAAGCACATCGTCAATGGCAGAACCGATAAAGGTATCATTGCCCCCTAAGCCAACAAAGCCAGAAGGATTGGCTTGACTGAGTTCGGGAGTCAGAGTTAGGACATCATCGCCATCACCCAAAACTTGGAACCCTAGGGGTAGACTCGCTCGTTCGAGGCGGTTGAAAAAGAAGTTGAGAAAGTTGACTTCCATAAACGCCGATTGGCGCGAAGGAAGAATCCCCTCGACGAAGCGGGCCGCCTGAATGCGATCGCCCTCATCAATACCGTCCATCACCGACAAGCCATCGGTAATGTTGCCAAACACGGCATAATTGCCATCGAGGAAATTGGAATTGTCCAGATTGAAGTAAAACTGAGACGAGGCGGAGTTGGGATCTTGGGAACGGGCCATAGCAATGGTGCCGCGATTGTTGCGTAACACTGGCGGAACCGTAATCCCCGCATCACGAAAGAGGGTTCCAATCACCGGTTCGGCGGCCCCCTCGGGTTTGATTTCTAGGGGAATGGTGCGAGTTTCCCCGGTAGCGGGATCGGTGAATCCTTCCCGGCCTAAGCGATTGGTGGGAAAATTAGGATCACGACTCTTGGGATCTCCGGCTTGGGCCACAAAATCGTCAACCACCCGGTGAAAGGTGATGTCGTCATAGAAGCGGCGGGAGACCAAATCGGCAAAGTTTCCCGCCGTGATGGGGGCATTATTGCCATCAAGGGCGATGGTAATGGGTTGTCCATCGACCACCATCACGACGGTAGCTGAACCGGATAGAGGGGCGGCGTTACTCATGGTTTGACTGGGTTTCCCTGAACGAAATGGGTTAACAGTGAACAGTTTTATTATCTAGCAACAGCCGACGCGATCGCCCCTTGGGGAGTTCCAAAGGTCCCGGCGGCGGACTGGGCGATCAGACCCCAGGATAAAGAAACCCTGGCACTTCCAGATTACTGAGGTATACTGGGAACGGCATGGATTTCCCAAGTGCAATCCTGGTCATCACCCGCCCCAAGTCACCGAAATCGGTGACAGACATGAGTTCTCTCGACGGCTAACCCCAGCATTTGGGCGCTAAGGCGTGGCGTAGTTCGGACTAGCAACCGAATGAGAGTTGAGACGCTCAGACCTTGGCTTTCGTCAAGTTGTGGCAGGTATCACGATGATCACAGATGATTGGGTGAATCGGAGGTTAGGACTCGCTACCCGTGAGTTTTTCGGGCGGATGGTCTCCTCAACCAACGATGATCCCCAGAAGAAGAAGAAGAACTAATATTAGAGTGCTGCATGAAAGCAATGGAAAAGTCAATATCCTTTGATGGACGGGATATTAGACTCAAGGTTGGAACCCTCGCTCCACAAGCCGGAGGCTCCGTCGTCATCGAGTTGGGCGATACCTCGGTTCTCGTCACCGCAACCCGTTCAACGGGTCGAGAAGGCATTGACTTCTTGCCCCTACTCGTTGATTACGAAGAACGGCTCTACGCCGGGGGAAAAATTCCCGGTGGGTTCTTGCGTCGGGAGGGTCGTCCCCCCGAGAAAGTGACGCTAACCTGTCGTCTAATTGACCGTCCCATGCGTCCCCTGTTCCCACAATGGTTACGGGACGATATTCAGATTGTTGCTACCACCTTATCGATGGATGAGTTGGTTCCCCCGGATGTTTTGGCCGTCACGGGAGCCTCCATGGCCACGATGTTAGCCAAGATTCCTTTTAAGGGTCCGATGGCGGCGGTTCGTGTCGGCTTGGTGGGAGATGATTTCATTCTCAACCCCTCCTTTGAAGAGATTCGCCTCGGAGACCTCGATCTCGTGGTGGCGGGAACTCATAATGGTGTGGTCATGGTGGAAGCCGGGGCCAATCAGCTCCCGGAACAAGACATTATCGAAGCCATCGATTTTGGCTATGAAGGGGCCTTAGAGCTAATTCGTCACCAGGAAGCCTTGATGAAGGACTTGGGTGTTGAGTTAGTCGAAGAAGAGCCGCCGGTGGTCGATGACAAGTTGGAAATCTACATCCGCGAGGCCGCTGAGGAACCGGTGAAGAAGGTTCTCAGTAATTTTGAGAATACCAAGAGCAGCCGCGATGAGGCCCTCGATGAGGTCAAGGCGGAAATTGCGCAGAAAATTGAGCAACTCCCCGAAGATGACCCGCTACGCCTGGCGGTGACGGACGATGCCAAGTCTCTCGGTAAGGTGTTTAAGGGCGTCACGAAGCAGTTAATGCGCGCTCAGATTGTTGAGGACAAGGTCCGGGTTGATGGCCGTAAACTCGATGAGGTGCGTCCCATTTCCTGTCAGGTGGGTTTGGTTCCTCGCCGGGTTCACGGAAGTGCCTTGTTTAACCGAGGCTTGACTCAGGTGTTGTCGTTGGCCACTTTAGGCTCCCCAGGAGATGCTCAGGAACTCGATGACCTGCATCCTCAGGAGCAGAAACGCTATCTGCACCATTACAATTTTCCCCCCTATTCTGTGGGCGAAACGCGGCCGATGCGATCGCCCGGTCGTCGGGAAATTGGTCACGGGGCCTTAGCCGAACGCGCTTTGATTCCGGTGTTACCGCCGAAAGAAAGTTTCCCCTACGTGATTCGCGTCGTCTCTGAGGTCTTGTCCTCCAATGGCTCGACCTCGATGGGATCGGTCTGTGGCTCGACCCTCTCGCTGATGCACGCTGGGGTTCCCCTCAGTAAGCCGGTCAGCGGTGCGGCTATGGGACTGATTAAGGAAGGAGACGAAGTTCGCATTCTCACGGATATTCAAGGAATTGAAGACTTCCTGGGGGATATGGACTTTAAGGTCGCTGGAACCGATACGGGGATTACGGCCTTGCAGATGGACATGAAAATCACGGGACTTCCGGTGAAGGTTGTGGCCGATGCGGTCAAACAGGCTCTTCCGGCTCGGCTGCATATCCTCAGCAAGATGCTTGAGGCCATTGACCAGCCGAATCCTGAGTTGTCTCCCTTTGCGCCTCGTCTGTATAGCCTCAAGATTGATCCTGACCTGATTGGTTTGGTGATTGGCCCTGGTGGGAAAACCATTAAGGGGATTACGGAAGAAACGGGCTGTAAAATCGACATCGACAATGATGGTACGGTGACGATTTCGGGTCTTGATGGTGAGAAGGCCATGCGCGCTCGCGCCATTATTCAAGGGATGACGCGCAAGATTCAAACCGGCGAGGTCTTCCTCGGTCGTGTCACCCGGATTATCCCCATTGGTGCCTTTGTCGAAATTGCACCCGGAAAGGAAGGGATGGTGCATATCTCGCAAGTTGCGGATTATCGCATTGGCAAGGTCGAAGATGAGTTGTCGGTGGGTGATGAAGTGGTGGTTAAGGTACGCGATATTGACAACAAGAATCGCATTAACTTAACTCGCCTCGGTATTGACCCGGATGATGACGCGGCGGCCCGTGAGGCCGGTATTATCGGCTAGGGATTCCCTGAAGCTGCGATATCGATATCAACCTTGATCTCTTAATTTCCCCCAGTTGACGACTGATGCAGGTCGTTGGCTGGGGGATTTGTTTGGGGTGAGTTTGGCGAGTTCTGGGTAGGGCAAGTTACGGTAGGAAAGGCGGTGACTGCCCGGAATCTTCGCTGCGATCGCTGAACCCTAGGGTAGTCACGGTAAACGGGTGCGACGGAATACCTGTGATCGCTTATCTTCGCGTTTGGCTCAATAATGATTCATCACCACGGTTTTGGACGGCTTCTGGGAAGGCTACTTCCCCTTGTGACGGCGTTAACGATACCGCTGTCGGGTTCGTTGCCGATGTTGGGTTGGTCTCGGGTGGCGATGGCCCAGTCGCCGCGATCGGAGTCTGAGTTTCGGGAGGCTCAGATGGAGGCTCAGATGGAGGCTCAGATGGAGTTAGGGTTCGCGGTGTTTCAACAATTACGGCAAACTCAGGGGAATGAGAATTTGTTGTTGTCGCCGTTGAGTTTGTCGATCGCCCTAGGGATGCTCTATGGGGGCGCTGAGGGGGCGACGGAGGAGGCTATGGCTCGCTGGTTGGGGGCGGAGTCGGTTGAGGGGTTGGACGGCTCTTATGAGCAGATTTTGGACAGTTTGGGGGAGTTGTCGGGGGATGTGGAGTTGGCGATCGCCAATTCGATTTGGAGTGGGGGGGAGGGGTCTCTCTCGTCTGAGTTTGTCGACTCCCGTCAGCGGTACTATCAGGCGCAGATGCAGGCGGTGGATTTCAGTGAGCCATCTCAGGCGTTAGGCCAGATTCATCGTTGGATTTCTCAACAGACTCAAGGACGCATTGCTGAGATTTTATCGACTCAAGATCTTAATGAAACGACGGTGGCGGTGGTGTTAAATGCGCTTTATTTTTCGGGGGATTGGACGAGTTCCTTTCCCAGTGAAAATACGGAGATACGACCGTTTACACGACAAGATGACTCTCAGGTCTATGTGCCGATGATGCAGCAACAGTTGCCACTGGTTCGGGGTTATCAAAACAGTCTTTTTCGTGCTATTGAGTTGCCCTATGGGGAGAGTGAACGATTCGGAATGTATGTGTTTATTCCTCAGGAAGATGTGTCGTTAGAGGCGTTTTATGAGCAACTGACGGCGGAGAATTGGCGGGATTGGCTACGTCGGTTTGAGTGGAATGAGGCGGGGGCTACAGTAGTTTTACCTAAATTTCATCTTTCAACTGAGGTGAATTTGCGTGAAAGTATGCAAGCGTTAGGGTTGACGGAAATTTTTGCACCTGGGGCCGACTTTTCGGGATTAACAAATGCGGCGTTTTGGGTGACCGTCATGCGACAACAACTCTATCTGGAGGTGACGGAGGCGGGGACTGAAGCGGCGGCGGTGACTGGGATTGGGGGGACGCGATCGGCGGCGTTTTCTATCGTCGGCGATCGGCCCTTCGTCTTCGCCATCCGCGACAACGAGACAGGACTACTGCTGTTTTTAGGTAGTGTTGTCGACCCCAGTTTGTGACCCTAACTCATCTGCCAACCCCCATCCGGATGATTTTGATAAAGTTTTTGTGAAGTTTTGATGAAGTTTTACGGAGTTGGGTCGAGTGATCCGGGCAACCCCCGGCACGGCCTTAATTTTAGAGCTTGGACGGTCGGAGAAACCTCCCCTCAAAAAAGCTCAAAATGTAAACTTATGTGACAATAATCGAGGATCTCCGTAAAACTCGCCGAGATAAACCGACAGATTAAAATGGCCTTTTTTAAAAATCGGTCATTTTGGCAAGTGCTTCATCGCAGCTTTAAAAACAGCGGAAAAAAATTGCAGTAGAGTGGTGACATCTCTCGAACGTCATCAGTTTCACCCCTTGCTCTAGGAGCATCTACCGTCATGTTTTTATCCAACTTCGCTTCTTGGCTCACCGGTCGCGTCAAAGAAGAACGCCACAAACAAGAGCAACTCGAAGACTTGGCCCAAACCTTCATCCTAGAGCCGATTTACACTCCCAGCGGCTTCCTTGACGGTGGTGACGATGCGGATGGCGCTGACTTAACTCCCGTCGGTGACCCTGGCGAGGATATGAG
>NZ_JAWOCL010000267.1:0-4197 GCF_046483825.1 Sodalinema sp. | reverse complement strand
TTCCCCCCCTCACCCGTTGGTTCTCCTGTTTCCCCCGCCAGCAAATTCACATTATCTTTAGCGAAACCCTCTTCCAACAGCCCCAAGCGACCCTAGATCGCCTCTGTGAGTTTTTAGACATTCCCGGATACTCCCTCCCCTCCGCTAGCAACCGCAATCCCGGTCAATACCAACCCGACCCCGAGATTCGTCAAGATCTGCAAGCCTTCTTTCAACCCCATACCCGTCAGCTTCAAGAGTTACTTCAGACCCCCCTACCCGACGAACATATTAATCCCTAACCTGGCCCTCTAACCTGGCCCTCTAACCTGGCATCCTCCCCCCACTTCCCACTATGCGCACCCGTCACCTCTTAGACTTTGAATCTGAACGTGTCATTCACCTCGGACGGGCGATCCGAATTGTCTGGAATAGCGGCCCCTGGTGGACTGTAGCCCGAGGCAGTATCACCATCGTCAAAAGCTGCATTCCCATCACGCGGCTTTATATCATGAAGCTGCTCCTCGACAACATCACCATGGGGTTTGATGCCGATAACCCAGAAGATGCCTTTCGTCGCATCGCTCCCCTGGTGATTGCCATGGGTTTGGTGAACCTCGCCGCCGCCTTCCTCACTTCCGTCGGCCGCCTCGTCAACCAATATCAGCAACAAGTCGTCTCCGATCGCCTCTACGAGATTATTCACGATAAAGCCATCACCGTCGATCTCGAACATTACGAAGATCCCAACTACTACGACATCCTCGAACGCGCCCGCAACGAAGCCAACAACGTACCACTACGCCTACTCAATCGCCTAGAGCAAATTGGCAGTAACCTCGTCAAGCTAGTCACCATGGGAGGTACTCTTCTCAGCTTCAACTGGCTTATTGGTGGCGTTCTCATACTCCCCGTGATTCCCCGCATCTTAGTCCGTCTCGCCTTCGTTCGCGAGATTCACGCCTGGTTACAACGCCGCACCGCCACACAACGGGAAGCCTCGTACTATAACAGCTTACTGGTCAGTGAAAACTACGCCAAAGAGATCCGCCTCTTTCAACTCGGGGAACTCTTCTCCCGGCGGTTCCGCAAATTACGTTGGCGACTGCGGGAAGAACGGCTACAAATCGCCCTACGTCGCGCCTCAGCCGACTTTTTCACCACTCTTATTTCTGTGGTGGCAACCTGGGGGATCTATGCCTATATTGCCTATCAAACGGTTCAGGGCAATATCACCGTGGGGGACTTGGTCTTGTATAACCAAGCCTTCCGCAAAGCCTATGATGCGCTTTGGCAAGTCCTTCAGGGCGTTGCAGGTCTTTACGAAGATAACCGTTATCTGGCCTATCTCTTTGAATTTCTCAACATTAAACCGAGAATTGTGGATCCAGTCTCTCCAGAGCCCATTCCATCTCCTATGAAACAGGGCATTTCTTTTAAAAATGTTTACTTTAATTACCCCAACAGTCAGCGGAAAGCCATTAAAAATGCTTCCTTTCATATCAAACCCGGAGAAGTCATTGCGTTGGTGGGAGAAAATGGCTCAGGCAAAACAACCTTAATTAAACTCCTCTGCCGTCTTTATGACCCCACAGAAGGCCACATTCTGATGGATGGTATCGATTTGCGAGACTTGAAGGTTCGCGAACTCCGCCAGCAAATTAGTGTCATCTTTCAAGACTATGCTAAATATCACCTGACGGCTCGTGAAAATATCTGGCTGGGGAACCTGGAATGTCCCTCCGAGGATGAACGCATCATTAAAGCGGCAAAACGGTCTGGGGCAGATGAAGTCATCCAAACGCTTCCACTTGGCTATGACAATTTACTTGGCAAACGGTTTGCTACTGGGGAAGAACTCAGTATTGGTCAATGGCAAAAGGTGTCTATTGCGCGTGCTTTTCTGCGTAACTCTCAGGTCATTGTTCTGGATGAACCCACGTCAGCTCTCGATCCGAAAGCGGAATATGAAGTTTTCAAGAAGTTCCGGGAATTGTTAGAAGGACAATCAGCGGTTTTGATTACTCATCGACTATCGACGGTCAAAATGGCGGATCGGATTTATGTTTTAGATAAGGGGTGTATTGTTGAATCGGGGTCTCATGATGAGTTGATTGATAAGCAGGGTCTTTATGCTAATTTGTTTGAGACACAAGCTCGTAACTATCGTTGATTCTTTGAGTTATTGGGCTATACCAAGATGAGAATTGTCGTCGAGACGTTATACGTTCAGAGTCAGTTGTATAGCATCGTCAATTAACATCATCAACTGTGATCAGGAGTCAAACCGTTGAACAAACTAATGAAAAAACTAAAAAATTGGCCATCCTTAAAAACCTTATTTAAGAAGCCGCGATCGCCATCCTCAGACCCTCCAGCCAGTCATCAAGACGCCCTAGAAAACGCACTGAAGTCTGCGGCAACCTATCAGGCCACTAACCAGCTAGAGGCGGCGGCCCAAGACTATCTGAACATCCTCAGGGATTATCCCAACAAAAGCTGGTGGTATAACAGATCGCTCTGGGAAGTGTTGGAAAAGACGAATCGTTTGCAGACGGCGATCGCCATCCTAGCCCAGTCTAACCAACAGTCTAGCTCTGTTCAACCCGCGATCGCCCTCAATCTTGCCGAAGCCCTCACCCGCCAGGGCAACGAACAAGCTGCGATCCGACACTACCAATCTGTGAGTTACGCCAAGTTCTCAAAATCCTATCAACACCTCGTAAAAACAGCTTGGACAGAGACTTCTTTATCTCCCAAATTTATCATTATTGGTGCAGCAAAATCCGGTACAAGCGCCCTCTACAGCTATCTCGCCTCCCATCCTAACGTCTTACCGGCTGTTGTCAAAGAAATTAACTTTTGGTCTCATCGTTTTCAATATGGTTTACCTTGGTATCAGTCCCATTTTCCAGCCATCTCGCAAGAGATTGCCAAACAGCAAGGATTGATAACAGGAGAAGCCAGTCCCAGTTATTTTGCCCATCCTGAAGCACCTCAACGAATCAAACAAGCCTATCCCGATATTCGCCTGATTGTGAGTCTGCGCAATCCCGTTGATCGAACCATCTCTCACTATTATGATCGAGTGCGTCGGGGTCAAGAGATGCGCCCCTTAGATGTCGCGATTTATGAAAGTTTGGCTGGCAACCCTAGCCAGTCCACGTCAGTTGAGTTTGTTCCTGATTATTTGCGGGAAAGTTGTTACGGTGCCAATCTTACAGCTTGGTATTCTCACTTTGAACCAGAGCAAATCTATGTCCTCAAAAGTGAGGAGTTACTCAATCAACCCGCCGCCACAAGCCAGTCGGTCTTTGAGTATCTTGGCTTGCCTCGCCATGAACTTCGTGAATATCGAAAATACAATGTTGGGAACTACCAGTCCTCAATGTCCAGGATAGACGATGACTCGGATGCTAAACTGAAGACTGCCCTACAAGACTATTTTAAAGAGGATATGGAGCAATTAACAGATATTACGGGGAAAGTTCTGAATTGGTGGTCATGACTGAGTTTCCAGGTAAACTAAATAACAAGCTAAATCATGCAAAATAGTTATGCAAAATAGTCATGGAAATCAAAACTAAACTAACTGTATTAGGCTGTTATCTCAAACTCAAACTGGGATATCAAGCCAAAGAAGCTGCTCGCTGGCTGTTACAGTTTTATCAACAGCAGGATGACCTCGAAGCTGTTTTAGACTTCTATGAGGAGGCATTCGCTCTCAATCCGGAAGATGAAACGCTCTTACTTGAATGCGCCGATTTTTTGTACCAGCGGCAACAAAATAGCCAGGCAATTTCTCTGTATAAACAAATCATCGCCATCAATCCTTCCATTTTTTTAGCCCATCGAAATTTAGGAAATCTCTTCATTAAACAGCTACGTTGGCAAGAGGCAGAACAAGCCTATCGAAAAGGGATTCAACTCCTCAACACTCCCTCAGTTTTTATCTATCGAAAATTGGCAAAAACCCTAGCCCAACAGCAGCGATGGCTAGACGCGCTCTCGGCATATGAAAAAGGTTGGGACGACCCACATCAAATCCATCAGGTATTACAAGGTTGTAACGCCGAAATTCAGCAGGGTTTTGAGACTTGGGAGACTTATTTGCTATTGTTTCAAACCTTAGCAGAAGCGAAACAATGGACGGGTGCGATCGCCGCTTGGTGGCAAGCCATTACACTCGATCCGTACCAAGGATGGTGGCGATATGAG